>JBBSOM010000381.1:0-4139 GCA_038259715.1 Longimicrobiales bacterium | reverse complement strand
CCTCCTTCGCGGACGCCTCGGCCGAAGCCACGTAGCGGAGGTAGTCCAGCTCCCGTCGCTGCTGCGTCCACTGGAACATGAACGAGTAGCCGATCCCGGCGTAATGCGTCTCGCCCAGGAACGAGGGCCCGATGGCCACGACCAGGATCGCCAGGAGCCAGGGGTTGAAGGCGACGAGCGCCGCCAGGAGGGACAGCAGGGTGACGAGCTGCTGGCCCATCCCCAGCACCTGACCGAGCAGCACCACGCGGCCCATGGTCTGTCGGCGGGCCCGCTGCAGCTTGTCCTGGAAGTCCGGGTCCTCGAAGTGCTCCAGATCGAGCGTGGCGGCGTGGCGCATGATGCGCACGCTGAGTTCGTTGGAGAACAGGTCGCCAACCAGTGCCTCGTAGTAGCTGGCCGCCCGGGAGAACCCGTCCGAGAGCAGCGCAACGGCGAGTTCCAGGAGCACGAGCCGGACGAGAAGTCCCCAGTCCGGAACCGCCGACCCGATGTTCGCCACCACCGCGTCGATGATGAGCTTACCGATCCAGAGCAACACCACCGGCGTGAAGGCGTTCGCGAGTCGGAGCACGAGGATGGCCAGCCCGTACGCCGGGCGCGTGGCCCAGACCATCCGCAAAAACGGCGGCAGATAACGCAGCGCCGTGAGGCGCTCCGCCATGGGTGGAAGAGGCTCGCCCTTCCGGTTTCGGGGCTTGTAGAAGAGGGCGGTCATGGGTGCTCCGGCGAACCCGCTCTTCTATTCGCCGGCCCGGTGCGTCAGCGGCGCGATGCCCCCGGGCCCCGTGATCACCAGGATGACGCAGGGGTCAACCCCGGTGACGCGGAGGTCCCGGTGCACGGAGCCTGGAGGGAAGGAATCCGAATCCCCGGTCCGGTACTCGGCCTGATGGTCGATGAAGGAGCCGTGGAGGACATAGAAGTGCTCGCCGCCGGGGTGGACATGGTCGGGATAGGTCGCCCCCGGCGCGCCGCGGAGAAGGAGCGCCATTTCTCCGGACGCCTCGTTCCGCCTCAACCAGTGCACCTCGAAGCCGTGGCCGAGCGCGGGGCGGGTCCACGCCAGCGCGTCGAGATTGGCCTCCGCGGTGAAGCCGCGTTCTCCGTGGACTGGCTCGCCCCCGGCGTCGACCGACGGCTCCGCGTCCTGCCGCACGGCCGCCATGAGACGCGCCTTCAGCTCGGGCGGCGGTCGTAGCGCCCCACCAAGGCCCAAACGAGCGGCCACGGCCACGTACCGAGACACCTCCTCCTGCAGATCGGGAGAGCCGGCCAGGGCCAGACGGAAGCCGGCTTCGGCCTCGGCGCCAAGCGCGCCCAGCGTGAAGGCGGGCGCCAGGGCCCGGAATCCGGTCCAGCGATCATCGCTCATCCTGCGTCATCCGCGTTGAGGGGTTCGAGGTGGTCACGAAGCTTTCGCATCCCGGTTCGCATCCGCGTCTTGATCGTACCGAGCGGCGCGTCCACGAGGTCGGCAATCTGCGATTGGGACAGACCGTGGAAATACGCGAGATCAATCGCCCGACGCTGGTCTTGGTGGAGCGTCGCCAGCGCGTCATCGATATCCCGGCGCATCTCCCGCGTCTCCGCGTTCGCCGCCTGTGCGCCGTGACCCCCATCCATGGCCGGCGCCCGTTCCGGCGTCGCCTGCCCGGCGCGGTGGATCCACTCCCGGCGACTCCGCCGGGCACGGAGTACCTCGAGAGCCCGGGTGCGCGCCACCACGCTGAGCCAGGTGAGGACCGTACTCCTCGCGCGGTCGTAGTCCGCGGCGCGCCTCCACGCTCGGGTGAACACCCTCAGCAAGACGTCGGCGGCGTCGGCCTCATCTCCCAGGATCCGGACGAGCAACGCGTAGACGCGCCCCGAGAGACGATCGTAGAGTTCGCTGAGGGCCGCCTCGTCGCCCGTGGCCATACGCGCCACCAGATCCTCCGAGGATGTCTCTCCGCGAATGACGTTCGGGGACATCGCATCCACCCGGTGCGCGACGGAACCTCCGTCCTCGCCGGCTCCCCGGGGGTTCCGCTGGCTCTCCGGGGGGTTCGGGCCTGAGGCCATGGCGCGTCCTGGTCGACGAAGGTGCGAGAGGTGAGCGGGCGCCGGATTGTGGGGGTCCGTGCATTTCACTCCGAGCCGCGGCCCTTCCGATCGGCAAATGTAGGAACGGCGTCCGGAGGGTACAAGACGAATACGGGCAACCGGCGCCCAACGAGCCGATCGACACGCTTGCGGCTTGCCCGCATCGGCCGGTCGGGGCGAACTTCGCCGGAAAGCCGCACTCTCGACGACGACGGAGCACCATCATGACGCGACGTACCCCGTGGATCGCCGCCCTCGCGACCGCCCTTCTCGCCCCCGCCTTCAGCCTTCACGCGCAGACCCTGGCCACCAACGACCCGGTCCTCGCAAAGATCTGGACCGAGGCGATGGACCACTCGCACTTCGAGCCGATGGCGCAGACGCTGCTCGACTCGATCGGGCCGCGCCTCACCGCCTCACCCGGCATGGAGCGCGCGCAGGCGTGGGCGGTGAAGACGCTGTCCGGCTTCGGCTACAACGCGCGCACCGAGGAGTACGGCACCTGGGAGGGTTGGGACCGAGGCCCCAGTTCGATCGACCTGATTGCGCCGCGCGTGCGGCCCCTGGAGGGCCGGACCCTCGCCTGGAGCCCGGGCACCGATGGCAAGCCCGTCGAGGGCGGCGTCGTGTACCCCGCCGGGATCACCTCGCCGGCCGATTGGCAGCGGTTCCTCGGGACCGTCAAGGGTCGCTACGTGATGGTTTCTTTTCCCCAGCCCACGTGTCGTCCCGACGACATGTGGCATGAGTTCGCCGCTCCGGGCTCCTTCGAGCGCATGGACGACGCCCGCTCGACGGCGGAACGCGCATGGAATGCGAACCTGCAGGCCGCGACCGTCGAAGGCGCGGGCAGGGGTGACCTGCACCATCAGATCGAAGATGCCGGCGCGCTCGGCATCATCACCACGAACTGGACCGGGGAGGTAGGTACCAACCGGATCTTCAACAGCTACACGCGCCGCGTCCCCACCTTCGAGCTGAGTTGCGAGGACTATGGCCTCGTCTACCGCCTGGCGGAGAATGGTCAGGGTCCCGTGGTGCGACTCCGCGCCGAAGCCCAGAACCGGGGGCAGGTGCCCGTCTTCAACGTGGTCGCGGAGAAGCGCGGAAGCGAGCTGCCCGATGAGTACGTGATGCTCAGCGCCCACTTCGACTCGTGGGACGGCGGCTCCGGCGCCACCGACAACGGCACCGGCTCGGTGCTGATGATGGAAGCCGCCCGCATCCTTTCGGAGGTCTATCCGAACCCTCGCCGCACGATCCTCATCGGCCTCTGGAGTGGTGAGGAGCAGGGACTGAACGGATCACACGCCTTTGTGGAGGACCATCCCGACGTGGTCAGCGGCCTCCAGGCCCTCTTCAATCAGGACAACGGCACCGGACGCGTGGTGAGCATGAGCGCGTCGGGCTTCGTGGACGCCGGCGGTCCGCTCGCCTCCTGGCTCGCCCGGGTACCGGGCGAGGTCACGGGCACCATCGACCCCAGTTTTCCGGGCATGCCGTCGGGCGGCGGCACCGATCATGCCTCGTTCGTGTGCGCCGGGGCGCCGGGCTTCAATCTCGGTGCCTTGAACTGGGACTATGGATCGCTCACCTGGCATACCCAGCGCGACACCTTCGACAAGCTGGTCTTCGACGACCTGAAGAACAACGCGGTGCTCGTGGCCTCGTTGGTCTACCTGGCCTCGGAGGACCCGGGGCGCGTGGGCCGAGAGCGACGGGTCATGCCGACGAATCCCCGTACGGGCCAGCAGTCCGAGTGGCCCGCGTGTGGTGCGGCCGTGCGCGACAGCCGGAATAGCCCGCGGATGCAGTAGCCGGCGGCGGACCTGCCGGCCCTCGACAAGGCCCTCGCTACATGGCGTAGAAGAACTCCTCCCGGACCACCTTGCCGTCGCTCACGGTGTAGTGGGCGACCTCCTCCATCTTGAACCGCTTGTCCTGGGGCTTGAAGGTCACGTCGAACTCGAAGAGCGCACAGAAGCGGTCGTCCCCGTGCGGAAACGGGCCGCGAACCGACGTGCCGTGGACCTCGTGGTTGTCGGCCCACCACT
>JBBSOM010000380.1:0-4149 GCA_038259715.1 Longimicrobiales bacterium | reverse complement strand
GTCACGCTCTTCCGCTCGCACAATCCGGAGTATCCCGACGGCGGCCAGAAGCGCGACTTCGTCTACGTGAAGGACTGCGTCGACGTGATGCTCTGGCTCCTCGACCATCCGGCGACGAACGGCCTCTTCAACCTGGGCACCGGATGCGCCCAGACGTGGCTCGACTTCATGGGCGCCCTGTACGGCGCGGTCGGCCACGACATGCAGGTGACCTGGAAGGACACCCCCGTCGAGATCCGGGATCGCTACCAGTACTTCACCGAAGCGGACATGACGCGCCTGCGCGCCGCCGGCTACGACCGTCCGTTCCGCACCGTGGAGGAAGGCGTCCGGGACTACGTGACAAACCACCTGGCCACAGAGGATCCGTACCGGTAGGAGGCTCCGCCGTCAGGCGGCGGGACGCCGGGCGGCGCGGCGCCCCGCCGGGCCTCTCAGTTCGTGAACGTGGTGATCCGCACCTCGCTTGGGCCCAACCCCGAAGCGATGCTGTCGGTCAGCGCATACGTGTTCGCCTCATAGACGAACACCCAGGGCGACAGACCCTGACTCGGGCTCCCGAAGAACGTCTGGTAGACGGTGCCGTCCCCTGCGGCCGCGGCACTCGACGCGCCCCGACAACTGCCGTCGGACAGCGGTGCGCACACGGGATTGTCGGAACCGCGGACGAAGTTCCGCGACCTCGTGTCGTAGACCAACGTTCCGAAGTAGAATCCGGAGATGTACGCGAGGCCATCATCGTCGATGGTGATCGAGCCGGGGCCCACGCCGACGTTCTGAACCACGTCCACAAGGGTCAGCGTGGCCGGGTCGATGATGGCCATGGTGCCCGGATCGACGTAGTTGCCCGTGTTCACGACGTAGAGCAGACCATCGGGGCCCACCGCGGCATCGTTCGGGTTGTCTCCCCCCGTCTCCACCGTCCCGAGCACGGCGAGGGTGCCCGCGTCGAGCGCCGTGACGATCCCGGGCCCGAGCGGCGCGTAATTTTCATCGAGGTTGCCACTGACTACCAGCGCCCGTCCCCCCGCGATCTCGATATCGGTGGGCTTGGGGGCAACGTCAACGCGGTTGTCGATGTCGCTGGAGGACTGGTCGAGGGTCACGCGGCCTACCTCGTTTTCGATGAGGTTGGCCGCGAGGAGTGCCCCATCCGCCGTGAAGGCCGAGCCCGTCGCGTTCCCCGACGGGAACAGGAAGAACCGGTCGATGCGCTGGGTCGCGGCCTCGACGATGGCCACCGAGGCCGCGTTCCCGAGCGGTACCGCGATCCAGCCCTTGTAGGTGGACACCCGCGTAGGGGTGACGGCGTTGCTCGCCCCCAGCGCGACCTCGCGAGCCTCCTCGGGCTCACCCAACTGGATGAGACGCAGTGCATTGCCCGTCGAATTGACGACGACTCCGATCTGCGCGTTGTCCCGGGTGCCTTCGATGAAGGGCCGATCCGACGGGGGGGCGGCCGGGCCCGAGTCGCTGCAGGCGGGAAGCAGGAGTGCACCGGCGAGGAGGAGAAGAAGTGCAGGCTTGCGAGTCATCATTGGAATCCTGGGTTCGAATGCGATGGAGGGACGGATCAGCGACAGCAGCTCGGAGCCCGGCGTTTCAAGGCACGGGAGCACCTGCCCGGACACGGACCGTGAACGTCCTGCCGGGGAGGGGATAGTCGACGAGAAGCGCGGCGGCCTGGTCGAGGATGTTGTCCACGCCCAACTCCAAGGAGCCGTGGAGCGAGGTGAGCGTGAAGGGCACGGCGGCGCCCAGATCCGCGCGGCCGTATCCCGGAAGTTCGTTCAGGTCGGTGCCGGGGCTGGTCCGTCGGGCGCCCACCCACCGCCAGCTTGCACTCCAGTCGACGCCGGCGAAGTTGACGTCGCCTCCCACGTCGGCACCGAGGCGGGGCCGGTACACCACCTGGCCCGTCAGCACCGCGACATCGTAGGTCACGTCGGTCAGGGACAGGCTGCCACGCAGCGACGCGAAGGCGCCCGACCGCAGTCTCCCCGTCGCTTCGAGTCCCCGGCGTCGCACGTCGATGTTCTCGGGGCGCCAAACGAAGCGATGATCGGGAAACCAGAGGATCATCCCGTCGACATCGGCGACGAAGCCGGAGAGGGAAAAGGCACCCTCCCACCCGTCGCCGACGAAGCTCCGCCGGACTTCGGCGCTGACCTCCCCGCGAACGCGTTCGGGGGCGAGCTCCGGGTTGGCCTCCGCAAGCACTCCCTCCTGGAAGAAGAGATCCGACACGTCGGGCGGCGAGACCGAGCTTCCCGTGGTGACCTCCAGCGCGGTCGACTCATGGTTGAGCACCAGGGTGACGGAAGGAGACAGCACGATGCCGTCGAGGAGGTCGTGGACATCGGCGCGCACTGTTCCGGAAAGGTCCAGACCGTAGCGCGCGTCGGGATCGCCCACACGCCAACCGGTGCGGATCCAGGTCCCTGCTCCACCCACCCCACCCGGAGCGTCCGGGGCGAGGGTGGTGGCATCGATCCCCGTGTAGCGGCCGTCGCCACCGGCGCTTAACGCAACATCGCCGAAGTTACGCCTCGCCTCCGCCCGGGCCTCGATCTGCCGGACCCGGGTGTCCGAGCGGTAGGTGGGACCAAATGGGGGCGTCGGATCCTCGAACAGCGCCCGGTGGTCGTCGAGGCTGGCCGTCGCTTCCCACCCCCGCGTTGCGTCGCCGGCCTCGACCTGCGCCAGGATGCCCAACCGGCGCTGGTGCTGTCGGCCGGTCAATGAAGGCTGGACGATGGTTCCCGGACTCCCTCGCCTTGTGTCCCTCGCGTGCAGCTTCAAGCGCAGGCGAGTACCTCCAACGTGGTCCCGAACGACCTGCCCGAAGGCGGACAGGTTGCGCACCTGCGCGTTCTGCCGGGTCGTCCGGCCCCCTCCCCGGAGGTCCGGAACCGGGTACTCGAAGGCCCCCGTGGCGCGGTTCCAAGCCCCCCCCGCGACGAACGCCCAACCTCCCCTGGGGTGGGCCATCGTGGCCGATCCGTCGAGGCCCCACACACCCAGGGTGCCCGTCGCGAGGCTTCCCTCGATGCGGGAACTGCCGCCTCTGCGGGTCTCGATGAGGATGGCCCCGGCGAGCGCCCGGGGACCATAGCGCGAAGCCTGTGCACCCGGCACCACGACGACGCGGGCCACGCTGGGGAAGTCCACCTCCGACAGGTCGGCTTCCCCGGTCAGCGGCGAGTTGATCGCCACGCCGTCCACGAGCACCAGCACCTGGTTGCCGGAGGACCCCCGGATGCGGGGAACCGAGGGCGTGCCCGGCCCTCCCCGTCGCACGACGGTGACGCCGGGGACCCGCTCGACCAGGTCCTCGATGGTGCGGGCTTCGGGTCCCACTTCGTCGGCGGAGACGGTTCGGGCCCCGGCCGGCAGCCCTTCCACCGACACGTCCACGCCCTCTACCTCGAGGGCCAGGGGTTCGAGATGGAGGAGGAGTTCGCTGGTGACGCCGTTCACCACTTCGACGGACACCTCGGTCGGAGCGAACCCGATGCGTCGAACGCGAAACACGCTTCGTCCCGTCGGAACGCCCCGCATCAGGACCTTCCCGTCGCCGCCCGTCCATGCCGTCCGGCCCGCGTCGGCCACCGAGACCTCCGCGTCCGCGACGGGATGCTCCGTGGTGGCCTCGCGAACCTCCACGCGCACCTGGCTCGTCACCTGGGCGCGGGCGTCCTGCGGAAGGGATAACACGCCGGCCACACCCAGGATCACGGCGAGTCCCGGACAGCGGCGCTGGGCAGAGGGCTGTGTGGATCGGGACATCCCGGTCTTCTCCGCAAGACGGCGAGAAGAACGGGGTGCACGTGGCGCGCGAGAGCACGTCCACGTTGCCCATTCCCCTCCCGAGAGGGGTGTGGCGAAGTGCGGACGCGGAGGAGGTCTCCTGGCTTGGGGCACCTCCGCCGCCTTCCCAGGACCCATGGTCCCAGTGGCGTTCAGGCGGAGGAAGCACGAACATGCGGTTCGTGCACCCCTTCACAGTGGCTGGGCCGCGCCGGATTCCAACCGGACTTCCGAGTGCCTCTGCGTCAGATTGTATTGTCCCGAATGGGTACCCAGACGGACAGAGCGACGCAAGGGGGGATCACGCGCATTCCCGCAGGTCCGGCCATGGCCCATCCT
>JBBSOM010000379.1:0-4151 GCA_038259715.1 Longimicrobiales bacterium | reverse complement strand
TCACGCTTTAGCGCGCGCGAAGGGCGAAAGTCCGGCCCGACTTCTTCGACGGCTCGGAGATACCGCCGCCTGAGCCGGGAGCCGGGCGAGGCCCGTCGGGGTAGCCCGTTCATGGAAAGCTCAACAGGCGTGATCGTCGGCGGGCACCATGGGGGTATCCCGACCGTGCCGACCAGGGTGCTCGCGGGATGAGCGTCGAGTCCGTCCCCTCCGCCCGGATCCACCCCCTGAACCGGGCCCCGGTGCGCACGTCGGGTGCGTACGTCCTCTACTGGATGGTGGCAGCCCGCCGCCTGGGATGGAGTTTCGCGTTGGACCAGGCCGTGGCCTACGCGCGGGCGCTGCACCGCCCGTTGGTGATCCTCGAGGGCCTCCGCGCGGGCTACCGCTGGGCCTCGGACCGCCACCACGCTTTCGCGCTGAACGGAATGCGGGAACACGCCGAGACGCTCGGGGGAGGGCCGGTGCTCTACCACCCCTACGTCGAGCCGGAGCCCGGCGCGGGTCGGGGGCTCCTCGCAGCGCTGGCTCGAGAAGCCGCCGTCGTGGTCACCGACTACTATCCCACGTTCTTCATCCCCCGGATGCAGATGGCCGTGGCGGAACGCTTTGACGTGCGGTTGGAGGCGGTGGACGGCAACGGCCTCCTCCCGCTGTCCCTCACGGCCCACCCCTTTACGGCTGCGTACCATTTCCGGCGCTTTCTCCAGAAAAGCCTCGGGGAACAAATCCTGGAGATGCCCTCCGTCGACCCCCTGTCCGACGGCGGCTTCCCCGCGCTTGCCGAGACGCCGCGAGCCCTCCGCGCCGGATGGCCCGCGGCCTCCGAGGCACTCCTGGCCGCCAAGCCCAAGGCCCTGGAGGCGCTACCCATCGATCACGCGGTGCCGCCCGTGCCGTACTCGGGGGGCCACACTGCGGCGCGGGCCCGTCTGGACGCCTTCATCGCCAACGGCCTCGCCCGGTACGGCGAGGAGCACAACCACCCCGACGCCGACGCGGCCAGCGGGCTGTCCCCGTGGCTGCACTGGGGGCACATCTCCGCCCACGAGGTCTTCCGGGAGGTGGCGGCCGCCGAGTCTTGGAGCCCCGCACGCCTGTCGTCCGGGACCGACGGCAAGCGGGAGGGCTGGTGGGGAATGAGCGCCTCGGCGGAGTTGTTCCTGGATGAGTTGGTGACCTGGCGGGAGCTCGGGTACGTGTACGCCCATCACGAGCGTCGTCACGACCAGTACGACACCCTCCCGGAGTGGGCCCGCCGGACGTTGGCCGGGCACGCCTCGGACCCCCGCCCTTCCCTCTACGACCGGGAGGCTTTCGAGGAGGCACGCACGCATGATGAGATCTGGAACGCCGCCCAGCGTGAACTCCGGGGCGCCGGGGTCATCCACAACTATCTGCGGATGCTCTGGGGCAAGAAGATCCTGGAGTGGAGCGCGTCGCCGCGCGAGGTGCTGCGCACCATGGTGGAGCTCAACAACCGATGGGCGGTCGATGGCCGCGACCCCAACTCCTGGTCGGGCATCTTCTGGGTCCTCGGTCGCTTCGACCGAGGGTGGCCGGAGCGGGCCATCTACGGGAAGATCCGCTCGATGAGCTCCGACGCCACGCGGAGGAAGGTGCGCCTGGACGGGTACCTGAAGCGATGGGGTTCCGGGGACACCTGACAACCCGGACCGGCCCCCGGGTTCACGCCTGCCGCCCTTCTCGCCCGGCGCGCGCGTTCCGGTGTCCGGGAGACGCACGATCCTCCGTCGGGCCCTCCAGGGCCACCCGGCCGGGGACGGACACGTCCCACTGGGCCGGGAGGCCGAAGTCCTCGGCGATGCTCGAATACGTCGCTTCGGCGCTCAGCATCACCCCGGGGACTCCTGCGCCCGGGTGCGTACCCGCGCCCACGAGGTAGAGCTGGTCCACATCCTCGCTGCGGTTGTGGGGCCTGAACCATGCGGTCTGCGTGAAGCGGGGCTCGATCGCGAAGGCGTTGCCCAGCGTGGCATTCATCTCGTGCGCGAAGTCATCGGGCGTGAAGATGTGCAGGACTTCGGTTTCCGCACGCAGATCGTCGAGCCCCCACTCCTCGAGGTGCGCCAGGACACGTTGAGCGAACTCGTCCTTGATGGCACTCCAGTCGATGCCCGAGCCCTGATTCGCCACGGGCACCAGCACATACATACTCTCTCCTCCGGGAGGAGCCATGCCCGGGTCGGTGCGGGTGGGAACATGCAGGTACATGGAGAAGTCATCGGGGAGGATCTTCTCCTTGAAGATGTCGTTCAGGAGCCCTTCGTAGCGCTCGGTGAGGATGAGCGTGTGGTGCTCCAGATCCGGGTATTGGCGACGCGTCCCGATGTAGAGGAGGAAGCAACTCATGCTCCACTCGGTGCGGGCGAGCTTCCGATCGTTCCAGCGGCGGCGGTAGGCCCCGTCCACCAGGGAGCCGTAGGTGTGACCCGGGTCGGCGTTGCTCACCACGAGGTCGGCGTCGTACCGCCCCTGGTCCGTGACGACGCCCGTGGCCCGTCCCCTGCCTCTGTCTGACCGCGCCGTACCCTCCACGCCCTCCACGACGATCTCCCGGACCTCTTCCCCGGTGCGGATGGTGCCGCCCAGTTCCAGGAAGAGCCGCCCCAGGGCCTCCACCACCGTGTACATCCCGCCGCGGGCGAACCACACGCCTCCCTCCCGCTCCAGGAAGGGGATCATGAGGTAGATGGCCGGCGTCGCGAACGGATTGCCTCCCACGAACAGGGGGTGGAACGAGTAGATGAACCGGTGGCGGAAGTCCCGGAAGAACCGGTTGACGAAGGTGGTGACCGGGACAAAGCCACGCAGCCGGAACATACGCGGCAAGAAGCGGAGCATCGTTGCCAGCGTGTCGAAGGGCCGCGACCCCAGGCGATCTCCGATGACCGCGTCGAAGATGGGACGGGCCTTCTCCATGAAGGCGTCGTAGCGGGAGGCGTCGGCCGCGTCGAAGCGAGCCATCTGCTCCTTCATCCGCTCCGGGTCTCCGACGTAGTCCAGGTGGGTGCCGTCGTGGAAGTAGATCCGGTAGTACGGGTCCAGGGACACCAGGTCCACATAGTCGGAGAGGCGCCGGCCCGCCGCCTGGAAGATCCCGTCGAGGATGGCCGGCGCGGTGATGAGGCTGGGCCCCATGTCGAAGGTGTAGCCCCGATCCTTCAACTGATAGGCACGGCCGCCGATCTTCTCCCGCTTTTCCAGAAGGGTCACGTCCATGCCCGCCGCCTGAAGGCGACAAGCGATAGCCAATCCCCCGAACCCGCTGCCCACCACCACTGCACGCCGGCGCGCCCCGCCTTCGGCCAGCCCGTTCCTGGATTCCATCACGATCAGTTCCTGGACGTCCAGCTCGCCACGTCGTGGGAGATCCACGACACGTCGGAGCTTCTTGGGAGGCGCTGTAACGAGGGCGGCCACCGATCGGCGGCATCCTCCCCGTGGTGAGCGACAAAGGCCCGAATCGCCGCCAGCTCCTCGCCCACGGCAGCCTCCACCAGATCGGCCGTGACCGGCTCCCTTCCCGGTACGGCGAGGGGTTCACCCAGGGAGACGAAAGCGTCCATGCGCGCGGCTCGTCCCGGAAGGATCTGCAGTCCCACCGGCACCACGACGGCCGGCGCGAGGACCCGCGCCACCGCCGCCACTCCTCGCCGGAATCCCAGCGGCGACGGGCTCCCGGGCCGGATGCACCCCTGGGGAAAGTAGGCCAGAACCGCCCCTTCGGACGAACGGCCGAGTGCCGTCAAGGTCCGGAGCATGTGCCGCGTGTCGGATACCGATCCGGGTGTCACACCCGTGGCTCCCAGAATCCTGAGCCAGGGGCGCAGAGCCAGTTCCCGCTCGAGCATCACCGCGTGGAAGGGTCGCCAAGGGAGGAAGCGCCGCTGCACCTCGCGCAGAAGGAATCCGTCCCAGAAGCTCACGTGGTTGGCGCAAAGCACCACCGGATGGCCCGGGGGCGGCCGGAGGGATACTCCCGCCACGTGCACGCGGAGCGTCGCGGCCATCCACGGACGAAGCAGGAGGTCGAACACCCGCCAGGCCAGCCGAGAGGACGTGGGCGGGCGCATCAGGCCCGGGCCCTCGCCAGGCCGGCGGCGCCGAGAACGACCTTCCTGAACCGC
>JBBSOM010000378.1:0-4154 GCA_038259715.1 Longimicrobiales bacterium | reverse complement strand
TGATGCGCCAGCCGTTAGTCGACTGGGCGGACGCCGTGGAGTCGAAAAGACGCAAGGAGCGTGCCGGATACGGACAGTGGCGCCGCACCGTGCCGAACCTGACCCAAGGAGGGTCACGTGCCACAATCGATCGCGGGTTCCGTGACGCTTCCGAATGCACGAACTCGTGCATCTTGAAACCCATGGCAACCCATTTCAGGGCGCGCCGGAAATCGCGCGCGATCACGGCCGGCCTTCGATACACGCCCGAAGCACGCGCCACAGACAGGATGACGGAGCGAAGCGAGCCCGCCGGCAGGCTTGGCACAAGGGTTGCTCCTGACAAGAGTACCCGCACCGCTACTGAGGTTCGATGCCGACCATGCCGGAACCAGCGAGATCCACCCCTCGACGCGACCGAGCTCCTCCCGGACCGGACGGCTTACTCCGTCGTCCGTTGCCGGTCAACCCGCTCGAGGCACGCGGACGCGTGATTGGTCGCATGACGTCCGCCCCCACCGTCCTCCTCATCGAGGACTATGCGGAAACGCGCGCGATCTTCCGGCTTGTCCTGGAGGCCGGAGGATTCGAGGTCATCGAGGCCGAGAATGCGGAGCGGGGGCTCCGCTTGGCATCAGAGCAAAGCCCCGACGTGATCCTCGCGGATCTTTCGTTGCCTGGAATGAGCGGGGTCGAGGCTGCACGCCTACTTCACGACAATCCTGCGACCGAGTCCATCCCGATTGTCGCGGCTACGGGCACCTGGCCTCCGTCCGACCTCGACCCCGAGACGCGACGCTGGTTCGTGGAGGTACTCTACAAGCCCGTTCGTTCCGACGACCTCCTACGCGCAGTCAAGGATGCCTATCAAGGTGGGCGGGCGCTGATCTGATGACGCCTCCGTCCGCTGTTGATGCCGGTCAGCCGGCCGACCCTGCGTCGGTGCGGCATCTCGGTGAACTCTTGCTCGCGCGCGTGCCTGATCTGGCCTCGATCTTGAGAGAGGATCTCGGCGTGCAGGCGGCGATCGTCTTCGCGACGGACGGACGGGTCGACGATGCCGTGACCGAACTGACCGAGGCGGTCGCGATCTGCGGCGTGGGCACCGTGCGTGACGATTTCCAGTCCTCGACCAGCGTGGCTCTAGCCACACTCATTGGAGGTTGGCGTCGGGCGGGGCTCCCTGGATCGGATCTGACGGCGGGCCTGGCTCGTCTCGGCGACCAACTGGTCGAGGAGCTTTTTCGCCTTCGACACGCTGGGGCGGCCGCCCGGGCACGTGCCGCCGCGTGCGTGCTCGATGCAACCCAGATCCTGATCCGGCGCATGGACAGCACATTTCGGTCATGGGAGTCTTCGCGCGACAGCGATGACGTGCTTTCCCTCGGTCTTTTCGAGGAAGCGCTCGCGCTCGAACTGCGCAACCGGATCCACGCCGCCGAAACCGCGCTCGACCTCTTGCGCCGGTCGTCCGAAGTGGCGCCCTTGTCGGACGATGATCGACGCCGGCTGCACCATCTACTTCTCGACGCAATCAGCGTCACTCGTCGTTCGGTGTACGACATGCGGCGCATCAACGCCTTCGAGCCGTCCAATGCCCCATCCGTCTCCATCCCCTTCAGCGCACTCGTGCGTCGAACCGTGGAGCGCGTGCGCCGGACGGCCGCCGAACAGGGTGTGGAGATCGATATCTCGGAGTCGGTTTCCGAAGAACCTGTCGATGCGAGAGCGGCCCAGATCGCCCTCAACAACCTGCTCGACGTGGCCGTGCGCCGCTCCTCGCGGTCGGGAGGGGGACGTCTCCGGCTTCAGACGGCCGCACCGTCCGAACAAATCGAGATTGTCGAACTTCGTCTCGACGGCGCCTTGGGCCTACTCGACCGCACCGACGCGGAGACGCTCTTCGAGCCCGACCTCGTGGATCTTTCGAGCACCGAACTACCGGACCTCGAACGGATGAGCCTGTGGCTCACACGCGAAGCCGTGGAGGCGTTGGGAGGCGAACTGCACATCTCCTTCGTCGAAGGAGGAGGCTCGACCGTGATACTACGGATCCCGATTGCGACCGCAACCAAGAAGTCACCATGAGCGCGCCCCCAGGTTCCGGGCCGGTGGCTCACCCCTCTCGCGTCCTGGTGCTCGTCGTCGACGACGAGGAACACGCTCGCGACGTGATCTCGCTTGCGCTTGAATTCGCCGGGTTCGAGGTCCTTGTCGCCGCGGACGGCCGCGAGGGCCTTCGACAGACGTTGGAGTGCGCCCCGGACGTCGTTCTCACCGATATCCACATGCCTCGCATGGACGGCGACGAACTGGCCTGTGAGATCATCGACCGTCTCGGACCGGACGCGCCGCCGATCGTCGCTTTCACTGCGGACCGGGACGCCGTGGAGAGTCTGAAGGAGCGTCACGAGTTTCGCGCGGTCGTGGGGAAGCCGGTCTCTCCGTCGCAGTTGATTGCATTGGTGCAGTCTTGCCTTCCGTCCAGCGACGGGCCGGGTGTGTGAAGGAAGGACGATGGAGACGGCTCGTCGAGACCGAACTGGCTGCCCCGCTCCGGCTGCTCGCTGAAGCCGGTGGGCCTGAAAATGCTTCCGACACAATCGTCGACGACGTGGTGTTCGCGGCACGGCGCCTGGCCGAATCGTCCCGTCGCGACCAGGAACCGGTCGACCGGCTGGTAGATGCGGTGGTCACGCACGGGGACCGTGAGGTCGACGAGTTGATCGCACCATGGGAGAACGACGATCCGCCAGACTGCGACCCGGACGCACTTCTCTCCTCCGTCGTCGCGATCAAGCGCTCGGTGCGCCTCGCGGTCTTTTCGATCGATGCCTATATCCGGGGCGTGCGCCGACGCCGTGCGCTGGAGCGGCGACGGATTCTCGACGAGTTCGGCCGCACCCTCGCTCACGAAATCAAGAACCGGCTCGGGGCTGCCGAAACGGCGCTCATGATGCTCGATCCGACGTCCGATCACCCCGCCCCTGCTCACTCCCGCATCTACGACCTGATCGACGGCAGTCTGAAGGCCGCGCTCTGTTCAGTGGATGAGGTCCGTAGCTTGTCGATGTACCGCGACCCCTCGACCTTTCCGACCATGCGACCCGAGCGCCTCCAGGATGTGCTTCGCCGAGCCATACGCGATATGCGTATCCAGAGCGAAGTGTGCGGCGTTCATGTCGCGCTCGGCGATGTGCCGGAGTTGGATGTCCACGGCGGTCCGGTCGGACTCGTCATGTCCAACCTCATCGGCAACGGCGTCAAATATTCCGATCCCGAGCGCGATAAGCGGTGGGTCCGCGTGTCGGGTGCTGCAACCGACGCTGGCGTGTCGGTCGTGGTCGAAGACAATGGGGTGGGAATTCCTGCCGAGCATCATGAACGTATCTTCGATCAATCAGTCCGGGTCACCACCGATGGGAATGGCAGTGGCCTCGGACTCGCGATCGTCCGCGATGCGGTCCGTCAACTCGGCGGCACCATAGATCTGGAAAGTGAAACCGGGCGGGGCACCCGGATCACCATCTCATTCCCCACTCCCAGCCGGAACACGTGATCGTGGTAGCTACATTCAGTTCGCCCATTACGAAGTAAGGTCAAGTCCCCCCCATCGACCGCAGAGGACCCCATGCGCCGTACCGTGCTCATCGTCATCGGACTCGTGCTCGTGATCGCCGCCGCAGTAGCGTTCGCCCGAGGCGGACTCCCCTATCGTGATTCGGACACTCTGGTCCACATCGGCGACGTCAAGGTATCCGCCTCGTCGAACAAGAAGTTCTCGGTGCCCCCTCTCGTTTCGGGACTCGTACTGGTCGCTGGCGTGGGTTTCATCGTCGCCGGAGCCCGGACCGGCCGGTGAGCGAACCTTCAAGTTCGTCGCGACTGGAGATCCTGGTCGTTGACGATGATCCATCTGTCCGAGAGGTCCTGGGCCTGTGCCTCGAACGGGACGACCATGGGGTGACTCTCGTGGACGGCGTCGACGAAGCCGTGCGGCGTGTGCAGGAAAGCATCTTCGACCTCGCCTTCGTCGATCTCCGGTTGCGTTCCGACTCGGGGCTGGACTTGATCCCGCGCCTCCTCGGACATGCGCCGTGGATGAAGGTCGTGCTGATCACGGCGCACGGTTCGGTCGAGTCGGCGGTAGAGGCGATGCGGAAAGGCGCCACCGA
>JBBSOM010000377.1:0-4166 GCA_038259715.1 Longimicrobiales bacterium | reverse complement strand
GCCGCTCAGGTGGGCGCGCTGCCATACCGAGTAGTCCCCGTACTGGATGGGCAACTCCGGCAGATTCGCGGACCTCCCTTCGACCCGCGCGGCATACAGCTCCGACATCTCCCGGGCGAACAGCCCCATCGACCATCCGTCGGCGACGATGTGATGCATGCTGAGCACGAAGACGTGCCGTGCCGGGGCGGTGCGAATCAACTCCGTCCGGATAAGGGGGCCTGTGCCGAGATCGAACGGCTTCCGCGCGCTCTCCGTCAAGCGGCGCTCCACCTCGGCGTCCCGCGCGGCGGCGGGCGTCCCGGACAGGTCCACCACGGGAAGCGGAATCCGGACCTCCGACGCCACGACCTGGACCGGGCGGTCGCCCACCTCCGAGAACGTCGTGCGCAGCACGGCATGCCGATGGACGATCTGGTTGATCGCGTACTCGAGGGCCTCCACGTGGAGTGGGCCGTCGATGGGTTGCGCCGACTCCACGTTGTAGAAGGGATTGCCGGGCGTCAGACGGTCGAGGAACCACAACCGTTGCTGGGAAAACGACATCGGGAACGCGCGGCCGGTGCGGTCGCCCTCCTCCCGCACGAGCCGCGCCAGCAACGCCCGCTTCTCGGCGGTGGAGAGGCCGGAAATCCGGTCCGGAGGGGCCGCGACCGGTTTCACATCATCTCGCGGAGCAGGGCATCGACCTCGGCATCGTCCAGCGCGTCGATGGCGATGCCCGACGCCACCGGGCGGATGCCGTCGTCGTGGTCGGACGCGTTGGCCAGCCGCTCCGAGACGGCCACGGCGAAGGTGGCGACCGTGGGTGATTCGAAGAGGCACCGCAGCGGGACGTCTACGTTGAGCGCCTTGCGGACGTGCGAAATCACCTGCGTCGCGAGCAACGAGTGGCCGCCGAGTTCGGTGAAGAAGTCGTCGTGCAGTCCGACGATCTCGACCCCCAGCACCTGCGACCAGATGCCCGCCAACCGTTCCTCCGTGGCCGTAGCCGGCGCGACGTAGGCGCGGCTCGCACCGTCCAGGGTCGCATCGGGCGCCGGCAGCGCGGCGAAGTCCACCTTTCCGTTTGGCGTGAGAGGCAACACCCCCAAAGGGACGTACTGGGCCGGAACCATGTACGCCGGAAGCTTCTCCTGCATATACTCGCGCAGCAACGGCACGATGTTGCGCCGGAAACGCCCGCTCGCCGGATCCGTGGCGCGCCGCCCGCGCCCGCCCCACCGCTCCCGCGCAGGGAACGGAACCGCGCCGACGTCCCGGTGCCGCATGAGAACGTCACACCGGTCGCCGCGGCCCTCCGGCGACCAGAAGACCTCCACCGAGTACGGCCCTTCCCCCTGCCCTTCCCCCGCCCCTGCTTCGGCGAGGGCCCAGAGGTCCTCCGGATGGATGACGGCCGCCGGGTCCAGACCGTCCAGGTGGCGTCGCAACGCGCCCACGTCGGCGGACTCCTCCGACTCGATGTAGCGGAGCCCCTCGGCCTCCCGCACAAGACGCCGGTTCGGCACCCCGCGGAGCCCGAGGACGGGCGGTTCGGTAGCGAGCCTCCGGCGCACATCGGCGAGGGACATGCGCGAGCCGTCCAGCCACGGAATGTCCACGGCGGGTGCTGCGGGTGCGGCGGGTGCGGCGGCGGGTGCGGATTGGGGCCCGACCGTCAGGACCGCGTCGAAGCGGAAGCGCGCGAGTTCGTTGTCCGCCCGGCCGCGTTTCATCTGCATCTGGACGCAGCGGACGTCGGAGATCTCCGAGGGAACGTCGAGGAGGAAGCGCGGGGAGATGGCAAGCTCCTGTTCCTGCTCGATCCGGGCGGCGACCCGTCGCGCGAGCTCCCGGGCCGGCAGGTCGGGCGCGGCCCGCTCCAACTCGACGGAGAACCAGAACGCTTCCAGGTGATCGAAACTGCGCAGATCGCCCAGGAAGATCGCCCCGCCCGGCGCGAGTACCCGGGCGGCGCCCCGCAGCACGCGCCGGAGATAGTCCAGGTCGGGGAAGTACTGCACCACCGAGTTGAGGACGACGACGTCGAAGGCTCCCGCCTCGAGGCCGGAGAAATCGTCGGCGGTACGCTCGAGCAACTCCACGCGCACCTTGTCCGCTTGGGGCAGGACGGACGCGATGTGGTCCAGTGCCGGGCGCGAAAAGTCCGTCGCGACGTAGCGTTCCGTGCGCCCGACGAGCGGGAAGAGGAGCAATCCCGTACCGACCCCGATCTCGAGCACACGGGAGGGCCCGAGCGCCCAGATCCGCCCAACCGTGCCGTCGACCTGCTCACGCATCTCGTCGGACGGAATCGGCCGCCCGGTATAGGAACTGGTCCACCCATCGATGCGGAAGGTGCCGTCCTCGCCCTCGGCGTCACCGTCGAGACCCCCGTAGATCATCCGATCGTACAGGTCGTGCCAGTGGTCCACCACCGCATCTTCGGCCGGCAGGTTCTCGTCTTTCCTCAGGGTCACGTAGGACACGATGCGCTGGTCGTCCGAACGATCCTCCCGTACCACGGTCACGGCCTCCGCGACGGCCGGGTGTCCGGCGAGCACGGTGTCGATCTCGCCCAGCTCCACGCGAAAGCCCCGCACCTTCGTCTGCCGATCGTTGCGGCCAAGGAAGACGATCTCTCCCGACGGGAGCCGGCGCACCTTGTCACCCGTGCGGTAAAGTCGCGCGTCGGCGTCGGTGGAAAAGGGGTGGGGTACGAAGCGGCTCCGGGTCAGCTCGGGCAGGCCGTGATACCCCGTGGCCAGGCCGTCCCCACCCACGTACAGCTCTCCCGGCACGCCGAGTCCGGCCGGCCTTCCCGCTGCATCGAGGACGAAGCAAGTGGAGTTCGCGATCGGAGACCCGATGGGCAGCGGGCGGTCCACGGGCGGCGCTGCAGCGATCGGATGGAACGTAGAGAAGGTCGTGTTTTCGGTGGGGCCATAGACGTGCAGAAGGCGTTCGGGCGCGCCGGCTTCGACGACTCGGCGGAAGTGCCCGGGGTTCGCGAGCGACCCGCCCACCAGGAGCGTGTGCAGGCTCGCAAAACAGTCCGGGAGCGCGTCCACGATCTGCTGGAAAAGCGCGGTCGTCACGAAGGCGGTCGTGACGCCCGTGTCCCGCAGGTGCGCCCGCAACGCCCCGGGCGACAGCGCCAGGTCGCGACCGACCCCGACGATCCGCGCGCCGTTCAGGAGCGCGCCCCAGAGCTCGAAGGTCGAGGCGTCGAAGCTCACGTTGGACATGTTGGCCACCGAGTGGGTGGCGTCGAGCGCGACGTAGTTCGTGTTGAGGACCAGACGGTTCACGGCCCTGTGGGGGACGCACACCCCCTTGGGACGTCCGGTGGAGCCCGACGTATACATGACGTAGGCGAGATCCTCGCCCGAGCCCTGAACGCCCGTGCAGTCGGCGCCGGCCTCCAGCGGCTCGACGTCGTCCACGACGACGACCCGCACGCCCGCCTCCTCCACCCGGTGGGCGAGGGCCCCCTCGGTGAGAACCACGCGGGTGCCCGCGTCTTCGAGCATGAACGACAGCCGTTCCTTCGGATACTCGGGGTCGAGGGGCACGTAGGCCGCGCCCGCCTTGAGCACGCCCAACACAGATCCGACGAAGCCGGGCGATGGGCTGACCAGCACCCCGACGCGCTCGCCCCGTCCCACCTGTTCACGGCGCAGGCCAACCGCCACCGACGCGGCGAAGCGATTCAACTCCTCATACGTCCATTCGACACTTCCGTACCCAAGTGCGACCGCGCGCGGTGCCCGCTCGACCTGCTCTTCGAAGAGGTCGTGTATCGTGCGGTCCCGCGGGTAGGGCTCGGACGTTTCGTTCCACGTCACCAACGCCCGGTGCTCCTCCTCCTCGGACAGCAGTCCGATAGCCGACAGGGGCTGGTCGGGGTTGCCGACCGCCTGTTCCAAGATGGTGCGGAACTGGTCCATCATGGTGCGGGCCGACGCGTCGTCGTAGAGGTCGGTCGCATACTCGAACTGCCCCCGCATCCCGTCGGGCGTCTCCCACATGTCCAGACGCAGATCGAACTTCGAGGTGCTGCGCTCGATCTGGATGACCTGACCGGCCGCGCTGGCGTTGCCCCCGTGCTCGGCGGCCGACGGGGCGTTGAAGAGCTGGAAGGTGACCTGGAACAGGGGATTCCGACTCAGGTCGCGCTCGGG
>JBBSOM010000376.1:0-4169 GCA_038259715.1 Longimicrobiales bacterium | reverse complement strand
CCGGGTGGTATGGGGCGGGCACGGCGCTCCACGAACTCTTCACGGACGAGCCGAGCGCCCGTGACGGCCTCCGGGAAGCTTATCGGGAGCGACCGTTCCTGAAGGCGGTCGTGGACAACGCGCTCCGCGAAATGGCGCGGACCCGCCTGGAGATCGCCCGCCTCTACGTATCGCGGCTCGGCGAGGACGGCGACGACGCCTTGTTGCAGAGGATCGAGGAAGACTTCGTACACGCCCGCGAGACCCTTCTGTCGATCAGCGGCGAGTCCGACCTTCTGGACCACACCCCGGTGATCCGGAAGTCGATCCGGCTTCGGAATCCGTATACGGATGTCCTCAATCTGCTTCAGATCGACCTGATGGAGCGGTCCCGCATATCCGAGGGCACCGCTGAAACCAACAGCGCCGACATCCTCAAGGCACTGCTGGCCAGCGTCAACGGCGTCGCGGCCGCCATGCAGAGCACGGGGTGAGCCGACGAGCCGCGGAGTGCGGTCCGACTCACCATCGGACCCGGACGTCTTGTTGGATCTGGACCGGGTGACGGTTCTCGTCGATCTTCTGCGCCATGCGATGTGGCCGCGCCTTCGGACGCCCGCCTCATCCATCTATTCATAGCCGCGGGTCATTCTCTCCCGTACCCCCACCAGGAGATCTTCCATGAAGCGTATCAGGTCGGTCCGGATCCACTGCCTTCTCGTCACCGCGGGTCTCGTCGCCGCCCTGGCGCTACCCGGTGGAGCCGGGGCCCAGCTCACCAAGGGCCAGAAGATACTCGGCGTTCACGTGGGGCTCAGCGGGGTCGGATCGGCGGCCTCGGTAGGTGTCAGTGGCGAGGTGGCCTACAATAGCCGGATCAGCATCGGCGGCTGGTTGGACACGTGGAGCTACGGCCAGTCGTACCGGTCCGGCACCGAAAGCGCCAACTGGAGCGTCCGCTACGTCGCGATCGCGGGTACCGGCGCCTTCCACTTTCCGATCGAGTCCAACCCGAAGTGGGACCCGTTCGTGGGCCTGGCGCTCGGCTACTACGTGGTGAACTCCAGCACGTCGTCATCCCTGGGAGCCGACTACAGCTACAGCGGCAGTTCCAGTCGGCTGTTCCTGGGTGGATTCGGCGGGGCCCGCTACTACTTCAAGCCGAACCTCGCGGGTATGGCCCGCGTCGGCTTCGGTTCTTCGTATCTGACCGTGGGGCTCGATTTCAGGATGTGATCTCCGGATGGCCGTCCCCTCGTCCCACGGAGCGGTCCACTCATGCGTTCGCCCGTGGCTGGCGCAACGACGAAAAGAGGCAGCGGCGCCCTCGACGCCGCTGCCTCTTTCGTATGTATGGCTCCTCGATGCCGACCGTTGCAGATCAACTCTTTTCTACATAACCGTGCTCTTTGAGAAGCGCGCGAAGCCGCGCCTCGCGCTCGGCCAGGGCCGTGCGAGAAATCGTCCTGGCGAACTCTATACGGTCCTCTTCAGTCACTTTGTCGAGCACTGAGATCGGGGCGCCGTAACGCAAGAGGATGCGCTTGGCGTCGACCGCTACCATGTCGCTCACTTCGCCCCCTGGTGCACTCGTTGGGATGAGGTGGGTAAAAACAGGTAACGATAACAAGATACGGGGATCCTGCAAACACGGAGCTCGCGCCGGACGCACCCGCGTCGCCGAAGCCCGACGTCAGCTTCGGTCGATGACGACGGTGTGCGTGTTTCCCACAGAGAAGATGATCGCGCTACCCAACAGTTCGACGAGCGCGTTACCCAGGGCCGGATTCGTCACGACCACGGAAACACCGATCAACGTGTGCGTGTTGGGGTCGCCGGGAAGCCCGCTCGGCATACTCCAGTTCTCGAAGTCGAGATCATACCCGTCGCGCACGAACGAATAGTTGTCCGGGAGATAGGGCGCCAAGCCCGGAGGAATCTTCCCCTCCGGCGCTTCCGGGGGCCACCCGTGGTGGTCCGCCTGGTAGCTTTGGGTGGCCACACGCACCACGTCCATGTCTCCCGCGAGCTTGGTCGCCTTGGCTCGTACGATGACCGTCTTCATGTTCGGAATCGCAATGCCCGCGAGGATCCCGATGATCGCCATGGTCACCATCAACTCGATCAGGCTGAAGCCTCCGCGGCGGCCGCTGAACGGGGGGCATGTCGGCCCCTTTGGCGCTCCCTTCCCGACACGTTTGCGCAGGTTCATCATCCCCCCGCGAGCCTTCGAGCCGCCGCGTCCCTGAAAGCCGCGTCGGACTGTGTGGAGTCATAGACGAGCGCCCGCTCGCCTACGGTACCGACCAACTGATACTGGCTGTCACCCCGGGGGACGTACTCGACGCCCTCGATCGGGCTACCGGCGTCGGAGAGCACCTCGGGAAGCGCGCCTTCATGTTGCTGACGATAGGACTCGATGCGCTGTGCCTGGAAGTACATGGCGACGCGCAGACTCTCCTCCTGGGAGGTCTGGTCCGGCGGCTCGATGGGGTTCATGGTGACCCACCGGGGCTGCCCAATCAGGAGGTAGAGCGCGAGGACCGAGAGCTGGATGGCGAGCGGAAGCATCCATTTGGACGCCTTTCCGGGAGGCTTCTTGAGGTGGGCAGCATGGTCCCGGGCCGCGGCATGCTTGAGCACGGCGGCAACGGCGTCCGCGGCCTCCTGCCCGCGCGCCTCATCCTTGGCATGATACGGCCTTACCGGGTCCTCTGAACTCATTCCTCACGGGGGCTGGACTCGGAGATCCACCAGCGGCGGATCGCAGGTTCTCCAAACCAACATACACCTGGGCGGGAATTTGCCCCAAGGGATTTCTTGGCGATGGATTCCGAATGGGAGATCTTACCGAACCTGGCCATCCAGGGAAACCAGGTCCGGCGGTCGTGGGGTGGAAGCGAGGCCGTCGGGATGGCGGCTGGCGCGCGTCCGGTCTTCATGGGTCAGGACCGCATCGTCGTGGGCCCCGGGGGGTCGACGGGCTTCTCCAGCGTTCGTAGCTTGACATCATGACGCCAGCCCCCTCTGGTCTCTCCCGATCGGTAGAGGATTACCTCAAGGCGATCTACGGTCTCTCCGAGCGTGGCGAGACCGCATCCACGAGCGCCGTTGCCGACCTGTTGGCCGTCCAGCCGGCCTCGGTGACCGGCATGGTCAAGCGCATGGCGGAATCGGGGCTCCTGGAGCACGCTCCGTACCGGGGCGTCAGGCTGACGGCACGCGGTGTTCGGGAGGCTCTCAAGGTCCTGCGTCGACATCGGATCATCGAGACGTACCTGTGCGAGCACCTCGCCTACGCGTGGGAAGACGTCCACGAGGAAGCCGAGCGGCTCGAACACGCGGTGTCGGACCGGCTGGTGGAACACATGGCCGCCGCCCTTGAATTTCCGAGTCACGACCCACATGGCGCACCCATCCCGACCAGCGCCGGAGAGATCGAGGCGACCGACTTCTCCACCCTGGCCGACGCCATTCCGGGCTCCGACCTTCGCGTACGGGCCGTCCAGGACGAGGACGCCGAGCGCCTTCGCACGATCGAAGCGGCCGGGCTCACCCCCGGGACCCGGGTGAGCGTCGACACCGACCAGGCCACCGCGGACGTGCTGAACGTGCGCGTGGGGGGGCCGGGAGGACGGGCCCACAGGCTGGGCCGAGACCTGGCCGCCTTGATCTACGTGGTGACCGAAGGAGCCTGAGCCCCCTGCGAGCCGCCGCCTCTGGCGCCGGCCGCTACCGGATGCCGCAGCGCGGGGCCCCGCCGAGCCCGATCGCTGTCGAATAGATCTGGAAACTGCGCGAGACCGTACCCGCGAAGACGCCGGAACCATCCCCCTGGATGCTCGGCACCCGCACCGCGCCGGACGGGTTGAAGTTGCCGCCCCGCACCCAGTTGATGTAGTTGCGTTCCCCCGCGGTGATGGTCACCCGCGCGGTGGTCCGGTCGGGAAGCCCTTTCTGGAGCGCGAGCGCGAGGCCCTGGTCGAGGTCGAAGCGCGCGAAGATGCCGAATTCCCGGGGGAAGGTGACGGTGGTGTCGGTCGCGGTCACGGAGAGCCCGAGAAGGTCCAGGGTGTCCTTCTCAACGGTGATGCCCTGCGGCTCCAGCGCGGCGCGCAGGCCCGAAATCTGGGTCTCGTTGACGTATGCCCAGGCACCGTCGGCAACGGTCCATACGACCTCCAACTGGG
>JBBSOM010000375.1:0-4171 GCA_038259715.1 Longimicrobiales bacterium | reverse complement strand
CGCGGTCCTGGAAGGGCGCGACTGCATCGCGGTCATGCCCACCGGGGCGGGGAAGTCGCTGACGTATCAGTTGCCGGCGCGCATTCTCGACGGCACGGTGCTGGTGGTGTCCCCGCTCATCAGCTTGATGAAGGACCAGGTCGACGCCCTGCGGGGCTTCGGCTTTCGCGCGGTGGAAATCAACTCGACCCTGGACTACACGGAGCGCACCGCCCGTCTCGCGGCGTTGCGGCGTGGGGAATACGAGTTGGTCTTCCTCGCCCCCGAGGCGCTGGACGGCCGTCTACGTGATTTCGTACAGGGGTGCCCGATTTCGCTGCTCGTCGTGGACGAGGCCCATTGCATCAGCCAGTGGGGCCACGACTTCCGTCCGTCCTACCGACGCCTGGAAGGACTCAAGATCGGACTCGAGGTACCGGTGCTCGCGCTCACGGCGACCGCCACCCGCGCGGTAGCGCGCGACATCCTCCGCCAACTCGGGATGAAGAAGCCGGCCGGCTATAAGGGCTCGTTCTTCCGGTCGAACCTGCACGTCCGATGCCGCAAGAAGGGGTCGGGCAACACGCGCAAGGAGATCCTCGCCCTGGTGCGCCGCCGCGAGGGCGAGAGCGGGATCGTGTATTGCCTGAGCCGGCGTGGCGTGGAGCAGACCACCGACTTCCTGCGGGCCAATGGCGTGCGCGCGTTGCCCTACCACGCCGGTCTGCCGGACCAGGAACGTCATGCCAACCAGGAAGCGTTCCAGCGCGACGACATCGATGTGGTGGTGGCGACGGTCGCCTTCGGGATGGGTATCGACAAGTCGAACGTGCGCTTCGTCATCCACCGCGACATGCCCAAGGATGTCGAGTCCTGGTATCAGGAGATGGGACGCGCGGGCCGCGACGGCCTCGAGAGCGACTGCACGCTCTTCTATTCGTGGGCCGACGTGAAGATGCACGAGCGCTTCCTGGCCGAGATCGACGACCCCGACGTGTGGCGCGCCAAGCGGCAGTCCACCGTCGACCTGTTCAACCTGCTGGAGACCAAGCGATGCCGGCATCAGGCGATCCTGCGTCACTTCGACGAGGAGATGGCGCCGTGCGACGCGTCGTGCGACGTGTGCACCGGGGTCGGTGCCGAGGACCTCGCCGCGAAGGCGATGGTCGCGAGGCGCGGGGGGGCGTCGGCGCAGAGCGGGGGTATGCCAGCGCTGGGCGGGGCTGCGGCGGCCGGGCGCTCGTCCCCGGCGCAGATCCGCTCGACCGCCGGTCCTGGTCCGGACCTCGGCGCCGCGGATGAAGAACTCTTCCACCACCTGCGATCCCTACGAAAGAATCTGGCGGATGCCCAGGGCGTTCCCGCCTACATCGTCTTCAGCGACAAGGTCCTCCGGGAAATGGCGATCCGCAGGCCCGGCACGCCCGCCGAGCTGTTGGCCGTCCCCGGGGTGGGGCCGGCCAAGCTCGAGCGTTACGGACAGGCCTTTCTGGAGGCGTTGTGCGGGTAGCGACGAGCTATGCCTTGTCGTCGGCCGAAGGCCCGTACATGCCGGGCACGGGCACGTCGAGAAGACGCAGATAGATGGTGAGTTGCGCGCGGTGATGGATCAGGTGGCTCATCACGAACGAACGGTAGACGGCGGCCCGGGGCAGCGTGAACCACACCTCGTCCCCGGACTTCAGCGTCCAGTCCATCTGCATGTCATCGGCGCTGGTCTTCTCGAGAACGGCGCGTCCCTCGGCGACGTGCTTATCGAAGACCGCGAGCAACTCGGCACGGTTGGTCGGATCCTTCTGTTTCCACGGCTGGTCGAGGTCGAGCTCGGTGGCAGTGAGCGTCACGGGGGTCCAGCCGGGGAGGTTGGCTACGTGGCCCGCCAGCGTCAGCACCGGCCACGACTTCTCGTGGGGCTTGAAGTCGAGCCGGTCGTCCGGGACCCGCTCCAGCACCTTCCGCGTGTTGGCCATTTCCTCATCGAACTCGGGGATCAGCATCGCACCGTTCATCGTCGTCCTCGCTTGATTGGGTGAGTCGTCCAGATGGGATACCAAATAAAAACCGAAAGTCTGCGAACGCAAGGAGAAATGTCGATGACGGGTCCGAATCCGGTGCGCTTTCCGCATGTTGCCTCAGGCGCCGTCGACGACATCCGGACCGCGTTTCCGGCGCTCGAGCGCATCCACGCCGGACACCCTGTTGCCTACTTCGACGGTCCCGGCGGTACACAGGTTCCACGGGTGGTGGCCGACGCGATCACCGACCACCTCCTGCACCACAACGGCAACCGGCGATGGGCCTATCCGACCAGCGCCGAGACCGACGCGGTGGTGGAGGAGGCTCGCCAGGCCATGGCCGACCTGCTCGGATGTCATGCCTCGGACGTCTCGTTCGGCCCGAACATGACCACGCTCACCTACCATCTGAGCCGCACGCTCGGGCGTCGGTTGGGCCCGGGCGACGAGATCGTCGTGACCCGCCTCGACCATCTGGCCAACGTGTCCCCGTGGGAGGCGCTTGGTGCTGAGCGCGGTGCTACCGTGCGGGAGGTGCCTTTTCGGGTTGAAGACGGCACCCTGGATGTCGAGGCGTTCGAGGCCGCCCTGAACCGCCACACTCGCGTCGTCGCCCTGCCGTGGGCGTCCAACGCGCTCGGCACCGTGACGGATGTCGCTCCGTTGATCGAGATGGCCCATGCTCTGGGAGCGTGGACCGTGGTCGACGCCGTGCATGCCGCACCCCACGTGCTTCCTGCTGCACGCGCCCTCGGGTGCGATTTCCTGACCTGTTCTCCCTACAAGTTCTACGGCCCACACTCGGGGGTGATGTTCGCCCCTTCTGAGCTCCTCGACGACCTGGACGTCCCTCGGTTACCCTGTGCCCCACAAGCCGCGCCCGAGCGTTTCGAGACCGGGACGCAGAGCCACGAAGACATGGCCGGCATCACGGCGGCCGTCGACTTCCTGGCCTCGCTTGCCGAGGGAGGTAGCCGGCGCGAGCGGCTCGAGGCCGCGTATGCCGGCCTGCATATCCGGGGCGAGGCCCTGTTCGCACAGATGTGGGACGGGCTGAGCGCCCTCGCCGGTGTGACGATGTACGGTCCAGGACCTGGCCGGCCCAGGACGCCTACGCTCTCCTTCACGGTGGATGGGCACGACGCGCGCGCCGTGGCGGCGCACCTGTCGGAGAACCACGGCGTCTTCGTATCACACGGGAGCTTCTACGCGACGCACGTGCCCGAGGACCTGGGCGTGAGCGGCGGCCTGGTCCGAGCCGGCTGCGTGTGCTACACGACCGCCGATGAGGTGGATCGGCTGGTCGTGGGGGTGCGGGAGTTGACGAACTAGAGCCGGTGGGGATGGTCGGCTGTCCCCAGAGCAAATAGGGTTAGGTGGCCCTCATACCCCGCGGTTGGTCTCCTCCCCACGTCCCGGAGGAAGTGTCCGTGTCGGCTTCGACGGTGTGGCGCGTGCTCTACTGGGTCCTGGCGGCGGGCTTTGCGGTTGCGGCCGCGCTCAACATGACCGGGACCGCCGCCGGCTTTGGAACCAATCACCTGGCGGACCTTGTTGGGCCTGCCTGGCTCTACATCACACTCCGTGGTCTCACCGGCCTTCATCGACGGAATCGCATGAACGCCTTTCTGGGGGCTACTCCGGAACGGGCTGCTGTCGTCCTCTTCGTCGCCAGCAGCGTTACGGAGGTCACGCAGATCTATTGGCCGAAGGGACTCTTTTCTGGCCGATTCGACCCAATGGACATCGTCGCATTTGGCCTCGGCCTCCTGCCGCTCTATCTGATCGACAAGACGTTTGGACGCGCCGCACGAGACCCGGCGGGCCGCGCGGCAAGTCCGCATGCCGGCGGCTAAGGTTTAACCAACGCGCCCGGCGGGTCGCCTTCCTCGAGTGAAGGCGCCGCGATCATCGCTCCGATTTCGCCGACCAGCCGGTCCACGATCTCGACCAGAACCTTGCGGCGCCGACGCGAAAAGCTCCGGAAGATCTCCCTGGCGGCCACCCACGAGAGCCCAACGATTCCTATGGGAAAGGCCGCGGCGAAGAGCGCGGATCCGAGAACGCCGACGCCGACGCACATGCCGACCCCCATACCTATGCCGCTGCCGACACCGCCCATGCCGCCGACGAAGAGGCCCACCGCTACCGGACCCAACCGCTCTTCGGCCCGGATG
>JBBSOM010000374.1:0-4180 GCA_038259715.1 Longimicrobiales bacterium | reverse complement strand
TGGACGACGAGCTTGAGCGCCACCAGCACACCGGGGGCGCCCAGGTCGCCTCGAAGCCGATACGCGGCCACCGCTCCACCCATCGCGAAGAGCGCGCACGGAACAGCGGCCGCGCCGAGTAGCTCCAGGACGTAATCCACAGGTGTCGGCAGCGCGACGCCGAGGAGGTTGAGCGCGAGCCCGGCCGCGAGTCCGAGGATGATCGGGTTCTGCGCGAGCACCCGCACCACCTCCGCGGCTTGCCGTCCGAAGGACACATCCCTCCCCCGGCTCCACTGGATGAGCCCGGCCGTCAGGGGCATGAAGGTCGCGGAGTGGAAGGCGATGATGAGGAAGAGCGGGAGGGTCGCCTCGGGGCCGAACGCGGTGAGGATGACGGGGATGCCCATCATCACCGTATTGGAGAACGCCGCGCCCATCCCGAAGATCGCGGCTTCGTCGAGAGGTCGGTGGAAGACCCAACGAGCGGCGGCCAGGCCCAGCGTCCATGTGGTCAGAGACCCCGCGTAGAACGACACCAGGAAGGACCAGCGAATGTGCTCCGGCAGGGCGACGCCGGCCATGCTCCGGAGGAGCAGGACGGGAATCGCGACGTTGAAGACGAAGGCGACCAGGCCTTCGACGCCTGCGGGCTTCACGATGCCGGTGCGCGCGGCAGCAAAGCCGAGTGAGGCAATGCCGAAGACCGGAGCGACGACGTGGAGGAGGACGGACATGGGCAACAAGATATCGCCGGGACGTTTCTACACGAGCCTTGGATCTGCTACGTTTTTCCGCTCCGGAACCGCCGCGCCCAACCAGGTCCGACGCAAGAAGTGAACGACATCACGAACGTCCGCCCCACGATCATCCGCCTGCTCTCTTCCATGGGTAGCGCGCGGGAGATCCAACTGTACCTCAAGAAGTTCTCGCAACTCGACGCCGACCGGTTCGCGGTGGTGAAGGTGGGCGGAGCGATCCTGCGCGACGACCTGGACGCGCTGGTGTCGTCGCTGGCCTTCCTGCAGCAGGTCGGGCTGACGCCGATCGTGATCCACGGGGCGGGCCCGCAGCTCGATGAGGAGATGAAGGCGGCCCGCATCGAGAAGAAAGTCGTCGACGGTTTGCGATACACGTCACCCGAGGGTCTCGCGGTAGTGCGCCGGGTGTCGCAGCGTGAGAACCTCCGACTGGTGGAGGCGCTCCACGAGGCCGGGGTGCGCGCTACGGCCATTCAGACCGGTGTCTTCGTGGCCGAACTGATCGACCCCGACCGCCTCGGACTGGTCGGCCGCGTGGCCCGGGTCGACCTGGCCGCCCTGGAAGCCGCGATCACCGCGGACTCGATTCCCGTCATCACCTCGCTCGGCGAGACCGAGGCGGGCCAGATCGTGAATATCAACGCCGACTGGGCTGCCAACGAATTGGTCAAGAAGCTGGAGCCCTACAAGATCATCTTCCTGACCGGCACGGGGGGAATCCTGGACGAGCGCGGCAAGCTGATCGACTCGATCAGCCTGAGCACGCAATACGAACACCTGATGCAGCAGCCCTGGCTCCACTCGGGAATGCGCGTGAAGCTCGAGCAGATCCACGACCTGCTGATGGACCTGCCACCCGCGACGTCGCTGGCGATCACCACCCCGGAGGAAATGGCCAAGGAACTCTTCACGCACCGGGGCTCCGGCACGCTGGTGCGCCGAGGGGAGGCGATCCACGTCTTCGAGTCGTGGGATGGCGTGGACCAGGATCGGATACGCGCGCTCATCGAATCGAGCTTCGGGCGCGCGCTGGTGCCGGACTACTTCGAACGGACCCGCCCCTACCGGGTCTACCTGTCGGAGCATTACCGCGCCGCGATCGTGCTGACGCGCGAATCCGACATGACCTATATGGACAAGCTGTCGGTCAGCGAGGACGCGCAGGGCGAGGGCCTCGGCCGCGCGATCTGGGAGGTCATGCGCGCCGACAACCCTGAACTGTTCTGGAGGTCACACCGCGGCAACGTGATCAACGAGTTTTACTTCCAGAACGCGGATGGTGCCCGGAAAGACATGCATTGGACGGTGTTCTGGTACGGCTTCCCGTCATGGGACCGGATCGCGGAGGCAGTGGAGCGCGCACTCGCGAAGACCGCGACGCTGATCCGCTAGGGGGACGCCGCCACCGCTCCCGTCGCCGGCTCGCCCGCGATATCCTCGCGCAGCTTCTGGTACCGGACGAGCATCTGCGCCCGCCAGCGCAGGATCATCCCGAAAGCCAACAAATAGAAGATTGCCGCGGTCTGGCGCACGGACAGGTACTGGCCAACCCAGTTATGTGCGAGCAGCCGGATCGCAAGCAGGCCGAGCAGGATGAGGATGAAGCCGTTGGAGCGGCGCATCATGACGACGTCCCCATCCCGCTCCAGAGCCGAACTTCGCGCCAACGGAACCGCCAGAACGAGCGCACCGAGCAGGAAGGCCCCCACCCCCCACGTCCACGGTACGCGCATCTCGGGGACGAAGAACATCCCGAAGCCGGTGCTCATGCCGAGCGGCGGGATCACGATCTTCCTCGTGGTGACGGGCTTGCGCGTCTCCTGGAAGCGCCACACGAGGACGGCAGCCCCGCCGACGACGGGCGCAAGGGCGGGAACGAGGCGGGCGATGGGGATCATGGCCGGGGATCTACACCCGCTCCACGGACTTGATCCGGTGTGAACCACCGGAGTCGGGCATGCCTCTCGCACCCGAACCCGCAATCAATACCGAGTCTCGACGTAGACACGTGGGGTTTCCCGACGCGCCCCGATCCCGCTCGTGCCTTCCAGGGTATGCGACGGGAGCACCCTTCACCGAGTCTTCCCCACAGGAGAACGATGTCGTCGCTCACCGCGCTCCTGATCACCGGTCTTGCGCTGTCCACGGGCATCGTACCCCCGCCCCGAGAGCCGACGCTCAACGCGGTCTCGGGTCCGCCGCGCCCGGCGTCGGCGGCTTCCGACACGCTCGAGGCGGTCGAGCACGTCGACTTCGTGCTGTCTCAGTACTACCGGCGCGTTCCCGGATGGTCGACTCGGGGGGACCGGCGCGCGCGCGACGACCTGGGACAGCCCTTCGACCGCCGCTGCGACGGCGAACGCGACGACGTGTGTTTCGCCGGAGACCCGGACGCGGGGCGTTGCCCCAACTTCGTCCAGTGTCATCCGAGCCAGAAACGCGTCCTGGAGACGTTGGTGGAAGCCACCCACGACCACCCGGAGTCCGGCTATCTCGCCGGCCAGGCCGTCTACCTGCTCGGGAAGTTCGACCGATTCCGCGATGCCATGGGCGTGGTCGACGCGTGCCGAGCCGAAACGTGGTGGTGCGACGCGCTTCGAGGCTACGTTCTGCACGGGATGGCCGAGGATGCGCTCGCCGACGCCACGCTGCGCCGCGCCCTCGACCAGGCGCCCGACTCCGTCCGCTGCGCGCTCACCGATGCGACCTGGGTGCTGGGGCGATGGAGCCAGCGCGGGTCGAACAACTCCGTACCGGACGCGCGCGCGGACCGGGAGGAATGGGACTGCCGGCGCCGCATGGCGGTCTCGGACACCATCTGGTGGCTCTCCGATCCGCTCTACGGGACGCCCGGCAACGAGCGCTGGGTCGAGCACGTGACCCGGTCGATGTCCGCGCGATTCCACGCCGAGATCCGCAACACGATCCCGGGTTCCCAGGGCCCCGAGCGCTACCAGGACCACCTCTGGGCCAGCCGCGTACGAAGGGGGCCCGTGGACTCGTACGACTCGGACCGCGGGTTGAGTTGGACGAGCCGCGCGGAGGCCGCGTACCACTTCGTGCCCGAATTCGAATCGGACGATCTGGGCGATCCGGTCTGGAAGCTCGACGGCGACCTGGACGATGAGGGATACACGCCGGCGGTTCGGGGACCCTTCCTGGACGTTCCCTATCAGGTCGCGCGCTTCCGGACCGGCGACTCGATGCGCGTCGTCGCAGCGACGCGTCTCGAGGGCACCCCCCTGCTGGGCGCGCTCGACGCGGCCGCGACATTCGTCCTGACCGACGGGCCTGAACGCATGCCGCTCCGCCTCGCAGCGGACGGCCATCTGAGCCGGCCCCAGTTCAGCGGACGCGCGCCTTCGGCGCACTACATCGCCAGCCTCGAGGTCGTGACGTCCAAGGGGGTCGGGTGGGCCCGCGCACCGCTCGGTCCACTG
>JBBSOM010000373.1:0-4182 GCA_038259715.1 Longimicrobiales bacterium | reverse complement strand
GCCGTCGGCTCCGATGGTGCTGTTGGGATGGATGATCACCCGGTTCCCGATCCGCGTCCGGTCACCCACGACGACATTGGGGGCGAGCACGCAGTCTTCGCCGATGGTGATGGCGTCGCCGATCCTCACGCCCGCGTGCAACCGGGTCCCGGGTCCGATCACCGCGCCCCGGCCGATCGACACGTGGGGGCCGATCATGGCTCCGGTGACGACGGCTCCCTCACCGACCGAGGCCGTGGGATCCACGCCGGCCTCCAGGTGATGAGCCGGTGGGGCCAACCACTGCTGCACGCTCACGATCGCCAGATCGGGATCCGCCACCCGGATGAGGGACGCGCGCGTGACGAGGAGGCCGGCCTCGTCCAGGATGATGGCGCCGGCGGCGGATTTGGCTGCCTTCCGGAGAAAGGTCCGGGAGCCCACCCAGGCGATCTCGCTCGGCCCGGCCTCCTCCAGGTTGGACACGGCGGTGATCATTCTGTGCGGATCGCCTTCGACCGTGGCGTCGAGGCGCCGGGCAATTTCTCTCACGGTCAATCCGGCCAGTGGGGCCATGGGTGGGTTCCCCAATTCGGTGGCTCGAGGGCCGGTGGATGCTGTCGTGATGCGCTCCCGACTGGTAACACCGCCCGTACCCAACCCGCCAGCACCGCGTCGGCGACTTCGAGATAGTGGTCCGCCGTCGCTGCTGGGCGGCCCTACCAAACCCGCGTGGCGTGCGGCCGACGGTTGGCCCCCTCCGGACGCCCAGCTACATTGCCGCGATGATCCACCGGATTTGTTCGTCCTCGCCCTCCGCCCCCGTCCCGGCTTCCTCCCTCTTCCGCCTGGCCGCGCTCCTCCTCGCCCTGACGGCCGGCGCCTGTGCGAAGCCCACCACACCTTCCCTCGCGGGGGACTGGGATGCCTGGTTCGCCCTCGGCTCCGCCGAACGCGGTGGCTTCGAGGGGTGGCGCCGGATGGGCTTCGCCCACTTCGCGGCCGGCCGGGCCGGGCTCACCGGCTCGGTGCGGCGCCGGACCGGGGAGACGATGATCGAGGTGACGCGGGTGGCCACCGAGGGCGACTCCCTGCTGCTGTCGGGAGACGACGACCAGGCCCTCGAGGGCGTGTGGCATGGCGACACGCTCGAGGCCGTCCTCCTCCGGAACGGCGAGCCCGAGGGACGACGGATCCGCCTGGTACCGCGCGGCACGCCCTTCGCTGTGGAGGCGTATTACAAGCTGTGGCCCGGCGAGGTCTCGGATTCGGTGTACGCGGTCGTGGAGGACACGGCCGTCTTCATGACGACCCGGGACGGCGCGCGGCTGGTGAGCTACGTCGCGCGCCCGGAAGGGGAGGGTCCCTTCGGTGTGGTGCTCCAGCGGACCCCTTACACGCGTATCCTCCCTGCCGCGGGACGGTTCTGGGCTTCGCGGGGCTACATCTTCGTAGCCCAGCACGTGCGGGGCCGCGACATCTCCGACGGCGCCACCGAGGACTTTGGTGACTACGACAGCGACGTCCGGGACGGCTACGACGCGGTGGAGTGGGCCGCCGGGCTTCCGGGCTCGAACGGGAAGGTCGGCCTCATCGGCCATTCGGACGAGGGACGCCTGGCGTGGTATGCCGCCGTGAGCGCACCTCCGCATCTCGCGGCGCTGGCTCCCTCCGCCGCCACCGGCGACCCGTGGAGGATCGTCCCCTACGAGGACATGATCTTCTCCCCGATCGACGTGGCTTGGGCGTGCCTCATGCGTGCGCGCACGCTGCAGAGTATGAACGAACTGGAAATCGGCGATGTCATCGACCAGCTCCCCGTTGCCGATCTTCCCGAACGGCTGGGGTGCGGCAAGGTCCCGCTCTGGGACCGATGGATCGCCCACCCCACCCTCGACGCGTATTGGCGTGCCCACGCGGTGACGACGAACATCGCCAACGTGCGGGCACCGGTGCTGCAGATCTCCGGCTGGTACGACGACTCGCGGGGGCCCATCGACTACACGAACGCCCTCCAGGCCGTGCCCGGCCACCCGTACATCCGCCTGGTGATGGGTCCCGGCGCCCACCGGGGGGTCGACTACGTGACGGGCGAGTTCGGGTCCGAGTCCCGCGTGGATACCCGCCGGCTCCAGCTGCGCTGGTTCGACCACTACCTGCTGGGGCGGGACAACGGCGTCGACGCCGAGCCCCCGGTGGACATCTTCGTCTTCGGCGACGACACATGGCGTAAAGAGGCAGCCTGGCCGCTGGCCCGCGCCGTGCCGACGAAGTGGTTCGTGGACTCGGACGGTGCCGCGAACACGAGCGCGGGCGACGGCGTCCTCGACACGCTGCCGCCCACGGGGGCGCCGGAGGACAGGTACACGTACGATCCGGCGGACCCCACGCCCTACCTCATCGATTCCCGCGAGCTCGAGACTTCGCTGAACGAGGACTTCGCGGGGCTCAACGCCACGCGGAAGGACGAGCTGATCTTCACGTCGAAGCCCCTTACCCAGCCGATGGAGGTCACGGGGCCCATGTCCGCCACCCTCTGGGCGGCCACCGACGCGAAGGACACCGACTGGATGGTCATGCTCCTGGATGTCTTCCCCGACGGCCGCGCCGAGCGCATCCAGGACGGCGTCATGCGCGCGCGTTTTCGGAAGGGCTTCGACCGTGAGGTGCTCCTGGAGCCGGGTAGCGTGGAGCGCTACGACATCGACCTCTGGTTCACGTCCCGCGTGTTCCAGCCCGGCCATCGGATCCGGGTCTCGATCTCGTCGGCGCTCTTCCCGAAGTACGACCGGAACCTGAACACCGGTGAGAACAACGAGACCGGGACCGAATTCGTGGTGGCCCACCAGCGCCTGATCCACGACGCCGCGCACCCGTCGCACATCGTGCTTCCGGTCATCCCGCGGTAGACAGGGGTCGGACCGCGACGTGGCGCCGCGACGAGCTCTCAGCGCCCACGACGGAGTCGGTCAGGCCCACCGCACTGGCGACGGCCCCGGCTGGGCGGAGGTCCGCCCGCCCCGCATCCCCTGCGTCCATCGCGTCCGCGAGAAGCCCGACGACCAGTTCCGCTGATTGCAGCACGGCGTTGAGCGTCGAGTCGAACAGATAGTCGCCCACGAACAGAAGCCCGGGGAGTCGATGCGCATCCGTTTGATGAGCCAGGGTCGCATCACCCACGGTCAGGCAACAGGGCTGCCCGCTCACGCCCCCGCACCAGCGATGCATACGGACCTCCATCAGTTCCTGCGACGCAAGAGCTCGGAGTTCCTCCGGTAGCGATGCGATGGCTCGCTCGCCGAGTGTCCGCTCGTCGATGTTCATCGAGGCCAACGCGTCGTTGCTCGCGAGCAGGAAGCCGAGCACCCCGTAGCCGCCCGCCTCGTAACGGGCGCTCTCGTCGTATACGCAGGCCCCGCCGAGCGCATCCACCATGAACCATGATTCCGCGAGAGAGGCGCTTGCCGAATCGACCCGCCCCCGATGATTCCGATCCGATACATGATCACCCCCGGCTCCGTGGTCGATGCTCCTACAAAGACCACGGCGAAGAACCCGTCTGGCGGTGGACGCGCCTCTGGAGGAGTGCGATTACGGCGCGAGGGTCGCGTCGCCCGCGCCGCCTCGCTCGATCTCCTTCTGAAGCCAGGCCCGCGCGAGGATCCAGTCGCGCTGAACCGTCTTCGTCGAGACATCGAGCGATACCGCGATCTCGTCGAACGTGAGACCGGCGAAGAAGCGACGCTCCACAACGCGGGCGGCACGAGGGTTCGCTTGGGCAAGTCGGTCGAGCGCCTCGTCGATGATCAGCAGCTCCTCCGATCCGTCGTCGGACAGGAGCGCCCCGGCGTGCTCCAGGGACAGCGCCACGCGGCCGGAGCCACGCTTGAGAGCCCCCCGAATCCGGGCGTGGTCGATGAGCACACGACGCATCGCCTGCCCCGCGATCGCGAAGAAATGCGAGCGGTCGGTCGGGCCGAGCTGGTTGCGACCGGCGAGGCGCACATACGCCTCGTGGACGAGCGCGGTGGCGCCGAGCGTGTGCCCCGGGCGTTCGTCGCGGATCAGGGAGCGGGCGAGGACCCGCAGTTCCTCGTACACGATCGGCAGCAGCCGATCGAGCGCGCCCGAGTCCCCCTCTCGAAGGCGCGTCAACCAGAGGGTCAGGCCCTCGTCAGCGTCCCGACTCACGGCGCTGTTCGT
>JBBSOM010000372.1:0-4188 GCA_038259715.1 Longimicrobiales bacterium | reverse complement strand
TCGTCGCCAACGGCCTCAAGCACGGGATGATTACCGTACGACCCGCTGCCCCCCCTACGCAGCGCTCGAACGCAGTCGCGGCCGCAATGCCATCAAAGGAACAGACGGGTTCCAGCGCCGACGAGCACGGCGTGATGGCTGACGCCTCGATGGCGGCGAAGGCAGCCATGACGCTTCTCACAATTGCGTGCCTGGCTATCGGTGTCGCGCTCGCAAACCGACTTGCCCGTTGAGAGCGCACTGCATGCTCTCGACTGGGCTGCCGAGTCGGGCGACCGGGCCCCCCTCGCTCGGCCTACCGCGCCTGACGTGAGGACCAGTGGATGGCCCGGATAAGCCAGTGGCCATCCTGTCGGGCGAGAACCATCAGCTCCGCGCCCTGCGAGTCGATTGTCCGGTCCCGGTATGTGCCCTTGGTCCGTGACGTGGACATGACCCACGCCACGTCGCCCTGCACGGTGACGTGATGCTTCCCGGGCTCCCGGGAGACGGCGGAGGCGAAGGCCATGTCCCCGGGCAGGTGGTGGGAGAGGTACTCCTCCCGGGTCTCCAGCCCACCGCTCTCCGCCACCAGGACGTCGTCGGCCAGAAGCGTACGGACGGTTGCCGTGTCTCCCGTCTGGAGCGCATGGTGGTAGGCCTCCACGGCGGCGACGGCCGCGGCGGAGTCCGCCCCAGGCGTAGCCTGGGCTGTGCCATCGGACGGGAGGACGAAGGCGAGGGCGAGGAACGCCGTCAGAGGCGAGAGATGTCGGGGGCGCAAGGGATCTCCTGTCGTCGAGAGGGTCGCTGGGAGTGGACCCCACCCCCGATCGCGGCAAAGTCCTGATTCAGTACCATACGGTGACACCGGCCACAAAGCTGCTCCGGCGCGGCGGCTCGCCTCCGGCGTGCAGGAGGTTCGCTGTCCCGGCGTAGCTCCGTTGCCATAGGTAGCCGATATAGGGCGCGAACTCGCGCCGGATCTCGTAGCGGAGGCGCAGCCCGAGTTCGCTGGATGTCAGGCCGGACCCCACACCCCACTCGGGCACTTCCTGCAGGGCCGCGTTCAGCTCGACCTCCGGCTCGAAGATCAGGCGCTGGGTGAACATCAAGTCGTAGCTCGCCTGGAGCCGGCCGGAGACGTCGCCGGCATCGCTCACGAACAGGGCGCTCTCCACCTCGAACCAGTAGGGCGCGAGCCCCTGGACACCGATCACCGCGTGCGGACGTACCCGCCCGGCTTCGCCCCACACTCCGTCGACACGAATGCCCGCCTGGATGTCCCAGTAGGGCGAGAACAGGTGGCTGAACAGCGCCTGCACCTGCAACTCTCCCTCGTTGCCCTGTGTGGCCAAGTCGCCATCGAACTTCATCCAGAACCGGTCGTAGTTGCGGCCGTACCACCCCTCGCCCTCCAGGCGGACGGGTCTTCCCGCGAAGCCCGGGGCCTGCTCCAGGTGGTCACCGAACAGGTAGAGGTAGCGCGAGCGGTCCATCACCTGGCCCGCCGCGGACCGCGCTGACACGGCCATCGTCACCGCCAGCACCAGGAGGCCGGCTGCCGCCGCACCCCCATGGAGCCTCATCGCCCCACCTCCTCCGGCCGGTCCGATACCGGCCCCTCGGACACCTCCACCACCCGGAACATGCCCGAGTCCATGTGATAGAGGATGTGGCAGTGGAACGCCCAAGCCCCGGGGGCATCAGCGTTCACCAGAAGGGAGAGGCGCTCGGCGGGCTTCACGTTCACCGTGTGCACGCGAGGAATGGACGTCCCCTTGCCGTTCTCCAGTTCCATCCACATGCCATGCAGGTGCATGGGATGGTTCATCATGGTGTCGTTCACCAGGGTGAGGCGGATCCGCTCCCCGAGCATCAATCGGATGGGTTCGGCCTCGGAGTAAGTCTGCCCGTCGATGGACCACATGAATCGCTCCATGTTGCCCGTCAGGTGCAGTTCGATCTCCCGATCCGGCGGCGCAAGGTGGTGGCGCTCCTCGAGGCTACACAAGTCGGTGTAACGAAGCACCCGCCAGCCGTCCTCACCCAGCCCGAGACCCGGCTCGTCCAGCCGGCTCTTCGAGACCACGGCCACCGCGGCGTTTCCCGCCCCATGGTGGTCCGGACCGTGCATGGTCGGCTCGGGCAAAGAGCCGGGGGTGCGGCCTGCCCCGCCCATGGCCATGTCGGCCTTTTCGTGGCCCGACGGTGGAGCCGCCGGCATCGCGTGAGCCTCGTGGCCGGACATGGTCATGGCCGCTCCCGTAGCGGCGGCCTTGGCGGTATCGGGCGTCATCCCCTCCATGCCGCTGTGATCCATGCCCATGTCCTCCATGGTCAGCGTAGCGCGCGGGCGCCGGGCCGGGATCTCGGCCTCCATGCCCTCCTGGGGTGCCAGCGTGCCCCGAGCGAACCCGCTCCGGTCCATGGCCTCCGCAAAGACGGTGAACGCTCGCTCCCCCCTCGGCTCCACGATCACGTCGAAGGTCTCCGCCACAGCGATCCGGAACTCATCGGTCTCAACCGGCTGGACGTGCTGACCGCTGGCCTGGACGACGGTCATGGGCAGACCGGGGATACGGACGTCGAAGTACGAGGCCGCCGAGGCGTTGACGAAGCGGAGCCGCACCCGCTCGCCCGGCCGGAAGAGCGCCGTCCAGTTGGCGTCCGGGCCCATGCCGTTCATCAGATACGTGTAGGTCGCGCCGGTGACGTCGGAGATGTCCGTGGGGCTCATCCGCATGCCCCCCCACATGAGCCGGTCTCCGACCGTGGAGAAGAGACCCCGATCCGCCGCATCCCGGAAAAAGTCGGCGACCGTGCGCTTCTGGTAGTTGTAGTAGGCCGGGCGCTTGTGCAGGCGGGACATGATCCGGTGGGGATCCTCGAACGTCCAGTCGGACAGCACCACCACGTAGTCACGGTCGTACGTGAAGGGCTCCGGGTCCGCCGGATCAATGATCAGTGCGCCGTACTGCCCGAGCTGTTCCTGGAAACCCGAATGGCTGTGGTACCAGTACGTACCATACTGCCGGATGGGAAAGCGGTACTCGAAGGTCTCGCCAGATCGGATGCCTGGGTAGGTCACCCTCGGCACTCCATCCATGGGGTTGGGCAGGAGGATCCCGTGCCAATGGAGAGAGGTATCTTCATCGAGGGTGTTCGTGACGCGGATCACGGCCTCGTCGCCTTCGCGAAATCGAAGGATCGGGCCAGGGAGGCTCCCGTTGATGGTGGTGGCCCGCCCACGCTGGCCACCGATGCGGATCTCGGTGTGACCGATGGTCAGATCGAGGGAAGTCGCGCTCCCGTCGAGAACGTCCGGCGTCCGCGTCAGCGACTCATCCGGAGCGGCCCAAGCGTATCCGGGCACCAGGGCATCGAGCGTCGCGAGGGCCGCAGTACCGGCACCGAAGCGCAGGAAGGTGCGTCGGTCGAAGAAATGCGGTGCCGGGCGGAACCCGGCGCCGGGGAGAGTCGGCGTCATGACTCGCGGAGGATGGGGGGGATCGGACCGCACTCGGCTCGGCGAATGAGGGCCGCAAGCCACACCCACGATATACCGCTCGTGATGAACGGCGTCTGAAGGTCTGATTAAGACTGCTTCATGTACCCCCGGACGACTCCTAGCGAGGACGCCAGCGCACGGTCACGCCGGCGTGCCCGTTCCACAGCGCGTCGTCCACCTGGAAGTACCGGTTCATCTCGCGCATCAGTGAGCCTTCGAACTCCCATTCGAGACCCCGTGCGAACAGCATCCCTCGCGCGCCGAAGCCTGCGGAGACGTCGTGCTCCCAGTAGGCCTGGTCCTGACCCACCGCCTGCTCGTAGAAGGCGTCGTTGTCGTGCACCAGGCGCTGCACGAACAGACCCCAACGTCCGCGCGGCACGTAGAGATCCATGCCGAGGTACTGACCGTCGCCGCCCGGCCCGACGCCCGCCCCGATGATCTGGCCGCGCTGCGTATAGCCGCGCAGCACCATGTAGTGTCCGTAGTAGCCCGGGGTCTCACGGACCTCGACCGTTCTCGACCGCTCGAGGTGCGTGAGCTCGCCGTTCAGGGACAGCAGACGGCTTCCGCCGAGCGCCTGGACCTTCTGGAATCCGAGCGTATATCCCTGGGAGTGCTCCGGCTCCAGCAGGAAGTCCGTGAGGTTCCAGGAGTAGTCGTTCCTCGCCCACTCGGAGTAGACCTCGAAGCCGCTC
>JBBSOM010000371.1:0-4193 GCA_038259715.1 Longimicrobiales bacterium | reverse complement strand
GGTGTCCGTCAGAGCCGAGTCCATACCGGAGAGGAACATCCGGTTGCGGACGTACTCCCGGAACTGGCTGTCGAGCGCATCGTTGATCTCGGGCAGATGAGCCCGGATCGCGTCGGCCTCCTGCCCCTTCGGCGCAAGGATCAGAGTGATCTGCTGACCGCGCGCCCACACGTCGTATGCCGTGTAGATGCCGGGCCCGTCGACGGGCTTGCGGGTCTTGGCCAGCACGTCCTTGATCCAGGGCTCATCTCCGGTTCCGACGACGAGCATCTGGCGAAAATGCTTGAGGTTGTCCCAATGGGGGCCGTTCGGAGCCTGGAACGTCACCATGAACGTCTTCTCGGTCCGTACCGTGCGGATGCTCGGCTCGAGCGCGCTGTACATGGTGTCGCTCACCTGCTCCCACACGGACGGGTCCATGACCGCGATGATAGAGGTGAAGTCTCCGTAGGCACCGCCCGACTTGCCACCGCAGGCTGTAGCGGAGAGGGAAATCAGGATGGCGAACGCGAGCTTGCGCATGGTTGTGTACCCGTTCTGGAGTCTCGTGCCTCTTGATACTATCCCAGTGCGCCGAGGTTGCGCTCGAACAGGGCTTCCGGGTCCGGATCCCGACCCATGAACTCGCGGAAGAGCATGTCCGGATCCGCGGAATCGCCGCGCGACAGGATGGAGTCGACGTAGGCGCGACCTGTCCGTCGGTTGAAGATGCCCTCTTTGCGGAAGCGGGTGAATACGTCCGCGTCCAATACCTCGGACCAGAGGTAGCTGTAGTAGCCCGCCGCGTACCCCCCGGAAAACAGGTGGGTAAACGAAGTCAGGGAATGCAGGTCCGCGAAGCGTTCGGCGGGAGAGAAGGGCAGGAACCGTTCCCGGGTGAACGCCATGACCTCCCGACCCTGGGTCAGATCCACGTCGTCATCGCTTCCGTTCACCACCTCGGCTCGGAGCTTCGGCGCCAACGTGTCATGGAGGTCGAGGTCGACCGTGCCGAACGAGAGTTGGCGCATCTGCGCCCATCCGCCCATGAATCGGCGAGCCGCCACCAGGCGCTGGAACAGTTCTTCGGGAAACGGCACGCCGGTCTCGTGATGCCGGGCGAACAGGTCGAGCGCGTCACGTTCCCAACACCAGTTCTCCATGAACTGGCTCGGGAGTTCGACCCAGTCCCACGCGACGTTGATGCCCGCCCTACCCGGGATCTCCACGCGCGACGTGCAGTGATGCAGCAAGTGGCCGAACTCGTGAAACGTCGTCTCCACCTCGCGGTGTGTGAGGAGGGCCGGGTTGCCTCCCTCGGGCGGCGTGAAGTTTCCGCAGATCACGCCGAGGTGGGGTGCGAAGCATCCGTCACGCGGGCCTCCCGTGACGAAGTTGTTCATCCACGCCCCCTGACGCTTCTCCTTACGGGGGAACCAATCCGTATAGAACGAACCCATGTGCGTATCGTCTTCAGCGAAGATCTCGTAGAAGCGGACACTCGGGTGCCAGACCTCCTCGATCTCCCGCTCCTCGACGCGGAATCCGAACGTGCGATGTACGATCTCGAAGAGGCCCGCGAGTACCTGGTCGAGCGGGAAGTAGGGCCGCAGCGCCTCGTCATCGATGTCGTACCGATCCTTCCTCAGTTTTTCCGTGACGTACGCCACGTCCCACGGCTCGAGTGCGTCGAGCCCGAGCGTTCCGGCATGCGCTTCCAATGCGTCGACGTCGCGCTTCCAGTAGGGGCGTGTCCGTTCGGTCATGTCACGCTCGAACACGAGGGCGCGCGCACCCGTGCCCGCCATGCGGTCCTGGAGCTTGTAGTCGGAAAACGAGTCGTAGCCGAGCAGGTCGGCGAGTTCCTCGCGCAGGCGCAGGATGTGCGCGATGAGGCCACGGTTGTCGAACGCTCCGCCGCGGCAACGGGTCACGTATGCTTCGTGGATCTCGCGACGGAGTATCCGGTCGTCGCAGTACTTGAGGATCGGCTCGACCGAGGGGTAGTCCAGCGTGATCAGCCATCCGTCGATGCCTTTTTCGTCCGCGCGTGCGCGCGCCCTCCTTTTGGCGGACTCCGGCACACCGGCGAGACTGGACTCGTCGTCGATGACCCGTTCGTACGCGGCCGTCGCGTCCAGGACGTTCTCGCTGAATTTCTGCTGGAGCTGGGTCAACTCGACCCGCAAGGTCTCGAGTCGCCGGCGACGCTCTTCAGGAAGATCCGCGCCCGCGCGTCGGAACTCCTTCAGCGTCTTGTCGAGATGACGGCGTCGCACGCCCTCGAGTGCCCGCGCCTCCTCGGTTTCGCTGAACGCGCGTATCCGGGTCCACAGCGCCTGGTTGAGCGGCAGGCGAGACCAGAAGGTCGACATTTCGGGGAGGACCGCGTTGTAGGCCTCGCGGAGCTCGGGCGTTTCCGACACACTCACGAGGTGGTCCGCGGGGGCGGTGCGTCGCCCGAGACGCTCGGTGGCGTGGTCGAGACGCTCGATGGTGTTAGCCCAGGTCGGGGGGGCGTCATCGGCGGCGACGGCGTCCACGTCGGCCTGGGCTTCGGCCAGCGCTTGACGGATGCCCGGCGCGATGTGTTCCGGACGGATCCGCTGGAAGGGGATGCGGAATGCGACCGAGAGGAGTGGGTTTACATCGAGCGTCATCGGATATCGCTGGGGACGAGGGGGCGGCCCGTAGCATGGAGCGCGTCGAATCTACAACATAAACGCGGGCTGCCCAGGATGGTTCCCGGCGCGTGGCCCGTTGAGGCGCCGGCCTGCCTGGACCTATCATTCCGTCATTCCGTCACAGGCGAACGCTCGGCCCAGACCTCGTCCCGGCCGCCTCCTCTTCCACCACGGCCTGCTAGCCCTTCTCCTGGACCGCCGAGCCCATGAGCGCCTCAACGCCGTCGACGTCTCGCCCCGGGAGACCCGGTGCATTGCTGCGTCCCGGCGTTACGCTCCTTCTCCTGTTCGGCCTGACGTGGCTGAGCTTCGAGGTGGCGCCGCCGAGTCTCGAGCAGGGGCGGTTGGCCCTCCTGGTGGGTTTGGTGCTTCTGGCGGCTTCCCTCTCGGGCGCCATCGCGGCCTCGGCCGGCCTGCCGCGCATCACGGGCTTCATCCTGGTAGGTATTCTCGCGGGGCCGTCGCTGCTCGGATTCCTGCCGACGGAAACGGTCGCGGAGCTGCGGCTCATCGACCGGTTCGCGCTCGCCCTCATCGCGATGCTGGCCGGGGGTGAGCTGAAGCTTTCCGCGCTCAGGCCGAGAGCGCGCGCCATCGTGGTGATCACGCTCGTGGTCACCGCCGTTGTGACCCTCGGAATGACCCTTGTGGTTCTGGCGCTGCGGCCCTTCGTGCCGTTCCTGGCCGAGCTGACGCTCCCCGCCGCGGCGGGCATTGCCGTGCTCCTCGGCCTCTGGTCCGCGAACTCATCGCCCGATCTGACCGTCGCGGTCATCGAGGAGAAGCGTGCGCACGGACCGCTGGTGGAGGTCATCCTCGGTGTGACCATCGTGAAGGATGTCCTGGTGATCGTGCTCTTCACGCTGGCGCTGGCGTTGGTGGCCCCGCTGATCGATCCCACACGCACCCTGTCGGTGCACGCGTTGCTCGACCTCGGGCGCGAGACCGGAGGAGCTCTCGTGGTTGGGGGGGCTGGGGGTTGGATCTTCTCTCAGTACCTGGGCGGGGACGATTCCCGCCCGCGTTCGCCGCTGGCGACGTTCCTGTTCGCGTACGTCTTCGTCGTGCTCTCCGAGGAACTGCACGTCGAGCTCCTCCTGGCCGGCGTGGCCGCGGGGATGGTCATCGAGAACCTGTCCCCCGCGGGCGATCGCATGATCCAGGGGATCCGCTCGGTGGCCGTCGTGATCTTCGCGTTCTTCTTCGCCACGGCGGGTGCGAGCCTCGACCTGGCGGCGGTCGCGCGTTTCGGCCCGGTCGCCCTGACCATCTTCCTGGCCCGCATCGGGCTGACGCGCTTCGCGACCATGAAGGGCGCCCGCATGGCCGGCGCGGACGAGGACGTCAGGACAGGCGCCTGGCAGGGGCTCGTTTCACAGGGGGGCGTCACGCTCGGGCTGGCCTTGCTCATCCAGGAGAGCTTTCCCGTGATCGGCGCCGACGTCGTGGCGCTGGCGATGGCGGTGATCATCGGCAACATCCTGGGCGGTCCGATCCTGCTCGGCCGTCTTCTGGCCGCCCCTTCGCCCG
>JBBSOM010000370.1:0-4201 GCA_038259715.1 Longimicrobiales bacterium | reverse complement strand
GCTCGGCTTCCTGGCCTATCGCAAGCCGGGCTTCGGCTTGATCCTGCTGCGGGAAATCATTCTGGGCGACGCCGGGTTCAAGACCGCGATGCGCACCTACGTGCGCGACTGGGCGTATAAGCACCCCACACCATCCGACTTCTTCCGCGTGATCGAGGACGTGTCCGGCGAGAACCTGTCCTGGTTCTGGCGCGGCTGGTTCTACCAGACCGACGTGCTCGACCAGGCCGTGGCGGGGGTGGACGAGCAACCGGACGGCACGGTTCTGCACCTCCGCAACGACGAAGGACTGGTCATGCCGGTTCTGCTCGAGGTGGAGATGGCCGATGGCCGCGTTGTCAGGAAGCAATTGCCGGTCGAGGTGTGGACCCGCGGCAACGCCTTCGACTTCTTCCTCGCCGGGAAGGGCACGGTGGTCCGCGTCACCCTGGACCCGGATCACCGGCTACCCGACGTCGACCGTACCGACAATGTCTGGACGAGGGGCGTGAGCTGACGGGAAGCGGGCCGGGCTCCGCGCGCCGAGCTTCCACCGCTCCAGGACGCCGTAGGCGGCGGGTGTGATCGTCAGCACGAAGAGCGTCGACGACAACAGGCCGCCGATGAGCACGAGCGCCAGCGCATCCCAGATGTTGGAGCCCGTACGCTCACCGAACACCACCAGGGGGAGCAGGCCCATCACGGTGGTGGCCGTGGTCATGAGGATGGGACGCACCCGTTCGACCGTGCCCCGCACGATCGCGTCGCTGAGCGCGAGTGAGGGGTTTCGTCGTCGGACGCCGTTCACGTGGTCGACGAGCAGGATCGCGTTGTTGACGACGATGCCGAACATCATGATCACGCCGATGTACGCCTCACGCGTGAACGCAGCCTCGGTGTAGAAGAAGATCAGGTAGACGCCGATCAGGGCCATCGGCACGGTCAGGATCACGCACAGAGGCTGCAAAAGAGACTCGAAGAGCGCCGCCGTCACCATGTACACGAGCAGCAGAGCCACGGCGCTCGTGACCCAGATCTGCGTGCGGTCCTCGCGGTTGATCCACCAGTTGGTGTCCCCTTTCTTGACCGTGTAGCCCGGCGGCACCTCGGTCGACTCGATGACGCGGTCGTGGTACAGGTCGCCGAGCTTCTGCGGGCCCCGGAACTCATACGCGACCGTGCGCTCGTACTGCTGGTTCTCGCGATGGACGCGCGCGAGGATGTCGCGCGGCGCGACCGTGATGACGTCGCCGAGGCGAATGCGCCCTCCGCTCGGCGTATCGATGAGCGTCTCGGTCAGCGCGAGGACGTCCATGTCCGTGTTCGCGGCAAGCTTGACCTGATACTGCACCTCCTCGCCCCCGAGCTTGAGCGTGGGCGCACTCTGGTTTCCGGCGACCGCGGCGTTCAAGCTGGCCACGAGTTCATCGACGGTCAGATCGTACCGGGCGAGCCGACCACGGTCGATCCTGACGACGTACTCCGACGCCTTCTCACGTTGGAAGCGGTTCGAGCCCGAGTTGGTGTCGACGTCTTCCACGCGGGAGAGTCGGCTGAGACGGCCTCCGATGTTCTCCGCGATGTCGCGCACCTTCTCGTAGTTGTAACCGAGCACCGTGATCGCGTAGTTCGGCGGACTCGAACCTCCGCCGTAGAACGACGGCCCGTATCCGTAGACGCGCACTTCGGCGCCCGTGAACGAGTGGCTGTAGGCGTACATCTGTTCCTTGATCGCCACCGGGACCTGCGTGTTCTCGAGTGAATCCGGAAACGTGATCTCCATGTACGCGGACTGCGGTTGCACCTGCGCCGTGTACTGCGCGACCTCGGGCAGTTGGCCCAGCTTGTCCTCGAAAAAGGTGACGAGTTCGTCCGTACGGTCGAGATTCGAGCCGCGCGGCAGGGTGATGTACACACTGATGTACGTGCGCGAGCTGAAGCCTCCGCCGAAGACCGCCCAGGTCGTGACGTACTTGTCGAACAGATAGTAGGAGCCGCCGAAACACGCGGCGGTCAGCGCGAAGGCGAGCCACGGCCAGCGCACCGTGAAGCCCACGATATCCGCATAGAAGCGGGCGTAGAAAGGTCGGCGGGCATGCGTAGAGTCCGTCGCACCCCCGGCCTGGCGTGGTGCGCTTGCCCCCGCCGCCACCTCGCGTGCATGCACGAGCACGCGCGCGGCCAGCGATGGAATGAACGTGAACGCGACGAAGAGGGACGCCACCAGCGTCAAGCCCACCACGATCGCCAACGGCACGTAGAACACGCGCAGATCGCCCTGCAGGTACACGAAAGGCACGAAGACGATGAGCGTGGTGGCCGTCGAGGCCAGGATGGGCAAGACCACCTCACGGGCGCCATCTTCGGCTGCGACCCGCGCCTCTTCCCCGCCCCGCCAACGCCGGTAGACGTTCTCGAGCACGACGATGGCATTGTCCACGATGAGCCCGAAGCCCATCGCCAGCCCCATCAACGTGAGGATGTTGAGCGTGAGCCCGCCGAAGTAGATCAGGTTGAGCGCGATGAGGACGCTGAACCCGATCGTCGCGAAGATCAGCGCCGCCGACCGCACGGAGCGCAGGAAGCCCAGCAGGACGACGAAAATCACTAGCGCGCTGAAGAGCGCGCGGGTGCGCAGGTCGCTGAGCTGCTCGCGGATCTCCTTGCTCTCGTCGTTGTCCAGGATCAGCCGGGTGCCGTACGGGTTGAGCCGCTCGATCTCGGCCAGGCGGGCCTTCACGGCGTCCGCGACGCGCACGGTGTTGGCGCCGACCTCCTTGGTGACGGCGAACGACACCGCCGGGCGCCCGTTGATCCGGTAGTAGCTGCGCGCCTCCTCGTACCGGTCGTGCACGGTCGCGATGTCGTCGATGCGCACCGGGGTGCCGTGCGTGGCCATGATGACGGCCTGACGCACGTCCTCGGCGCTTTCCGGGCGGTTCACGATCGTGATCGTGCGTTGACGATCACCTTCGCGTACCGCACCGACCTCCTGGACCATGTCGAGCTCGCCGACCTTGCGGCGCACGGTCCGCGCGTCGAGCCCGAGTGCGGCGATCTTCTGGTCGTCGAGCTCGATTTCGAGGCGCCGCTTGCGTCCGCCGTATACGCGTACCACTCCGACGCCGTCGATCTGCGTGACTTCGGGCTGGATGACATCGTCCACGTGCTGGCGGAGGGCTTCGAGCGTGTACGGACCCGTGAACGTGTAGCGCAGGAACGGCTGGTTCTGCTCCTGGAATTCCTTGGGGACGTAGGGGGACACGACCACACGGTCGCTGCCGGCCGGCAGCTCCTCCTCGAGCGCGGACAGACGTTCCGAGAGATCGAGGCGCGCGAAATCCATGTCCGTGTCACGCGAGAACTCGACGTCGATCTCGGCGGCGCCGATCCCGTTGGTCTCGTACGAGTCGGAGGTGATTTTCTCGACCCCGCGCACCTGCTGGATCGACGACTCCAGGGGGGAGGTGAGGAACGCCTCCACCGTCTCCGGCGACGCGCCGCGCCAGGCGCCCGCGACCGTCAGGCGCGGGAGTTGCGTGTCGGGGAGCAGCTCGATGGGGATGTTCCGCCACGCGGCGAGGCCGAGCAGCGCCACCCCCGCGTACGTCATCGCGATGGCGACCGGACGACGGATGCTCAGGCGGATCATCGCATCAGTCCGCCCGAATGGAGGAGGACGCCGAGGGGGCCGAGATGGTCGCGGCCGTTGTGCTCGCGACCGGAAGGCCTCGCCGGGCCCGCACATCGGCACGCACGCGTTCCACTGTCTGGTAGACCACCGGGACCACGATGAGCGTGAGCGCGGTGGCGACCGAGAGCCCGCCGATGACCGCGATGGCCAGCGGGGCGCGCAGATCGGAGCCGCGACCGATCCCGAGCGCCATCGGCAGGAGGCCGAACACGGTGGTTGCCGTCGTCATGATGATCGGGCGCAGACGCACGCGCCCGGCCTCGAGGATCGCCTCCCGCAACGCGACGCCTTGGCGCTCGGCCCGTACGATGAAGTCCACCTTCACGATGGCGTCGTTGACCACGATGCCGACGAGGATCACCACGCCGATCAGGCTCATGGTATTGAGGCCCTGGCCCGTCACGAGGAGCGCGAACACGGTGCCGACCAGCGCGAGGGGGACGGCCACGAGGATGGTGAACGGGTGCACGAACGACTCGAACTGTGCGGCGAGGATCATGTAGACGAGGATCAGCGCCAGCACGAACG
>JBBSOM010000369.1:0-4204 GCA_038259715.1 Longimicrobiales bacterium | reverse complement strand
GCGATGGGCCCGACGCTCCAGTTCGGGCCCACTCTGCCGCTGGCACCGGGAGACTTTCAGCCCGGCCAACCCCTCGTGCTGCGCATTCCCCAGGGCGTCGACATGGACGGCGGGCTCTACTTCCGGTCGATGAGCGGGGGCATGACAGAGGGCGAGCTTCCCGACTCGGCCGAGATCATTCGACTCGCTCGGGATGGCGGTGCGCAGCAAATGGTCGCGCGTTTCAAGGTGCAGGACCGCAAGCTCACGCGGTCCGGGGCCGCGGCGGACAACCGCGTGAACATCGAGGCGATCCCGCTTTCCCCGGAAGACGCCTGGGGCGTGGTTTCCGACGGCACGATCGCAATCGCCCGCGCGGCTGCGTACCACCTCGACTGGATCGCGCCCGACGGATCGGTGACGCGCGGACCCGCGGTCGATGTTGAACCTCTGACGATCGGCACCGCGGAGAAGGAGGAGTACCTGACCGACCTGGCCCGCGCCGGCGGAGGGATCAACGTGCAGGTCACGGTCGTGGACGGACAGCCGTCGATGTCGTTTCAGCGAGGCGGAGGCACTTCCCAGCCACGCGAGATCGATCGGTACGTATGGCCGGACCGTATGCCCGCCATCTACGGGGGACGCCTCCCCATCGACGGGAAGGACCGCGCATGGGTGCGGCGACACGTGAAGGCGGGACGTCCGTCGCTCTACGACGTGTTCGACCGCGGTGGGGAACGTGTCGGCAGCGTGACGCTCGATGCGGGTGACCGTGTGGTGGGATTTGGAAACGACGCGGTCTACGTCGTGCGCTACGACGACATGGACCTCAGCTATCTGGAGCGCTACGCGCTCCCCGTGCTGTAGCAGCCCGTGGTAGAAGTGCCGACGCGTCGTCAGCGAACCCGGTTACCCGCGATGTAGACGTCGGTCAGCGACTCGGTGGCCTTGACGTCGTCGAGCGGGTTCGCCCCGAGCACGAGGAAATCGGCCCAACGTCCGGGTCGGAGCATACCGACGTCGTCCAGCCCGAGGCAGTCCGCCGCGACGCCCGTGGCACTGCGTAGAATCTGTTCGGGCGTGAGGCCCGCCTCCTGCATCAGGCGAAGTTCCATGTGCTCGAAGTACCCCGGAAAGCGGCCGTCGGGGCCCGAATCCGTGCCCATGGCGATCGGAACCCCGGCGGCCTGGAGGGTCGTCAGGTTGCGTTGGGCCTGAGCCAGCGCGATCCGGTAGCGCGCGGCCGCGGTGCTTGCCGCCATGGTCTTCATGAACGTCGGCTCGGACACCCGGGCTACCTGCCGGGCGTCGGCCCATCGCTGGAAGAACGGATCGTCGAAGAAGGTCGGACGCTCCCCGTAGACGAACGTCGAGACCTCGCGCACCAGGGTCGGCACGTAACACACCCCCGACTGGATCAGAAGGTCGATGAAGTCGGCGTCGACGTCCCGGTCCCGCACCGAGTGCGCGATCATCCCGGAGCCCATGTGCAGGAGCCGTTTCGCGTCGGCCAGGTAGAAGAGGTGGGTGGCCACCCGGAAGCCCCGCGCATGCGCTTCGTCCATGACCGTCTGGACCGCGGGCCACGGCATTTTGTCTGTCGTACCCAGGTTGTCGTCCACGCGGATCTTGATCCAATCGACGTCCGCCGCCGCGTTGGCTTCGACCTGGCGTCCGGCTTCCGCGGGGTTCGTAGCTACGATGATCGGACCGGCGAAGTGCAGGCGCGCGCGGCCGAGGTCGGGACGGTCGTTGCCGGCGCGGACCGCCGCGGCCTCGGGGGGCTCCCCGCCCAGGCTGTTCACCGTGGTCACGCCGTAGCGGGCGAAGAGAAGCAGCTCTCCACGCTCCATGCGGGCCGCCGCCCCGCGGACGTCGTCGGCGGCCCAGAGCCCGGTCACATGGCCGTGTGCGTTCACGAGTCCCGGGATGACCCACCGGCCCGAGAGGTCCACGACCGTTGCGTCGGCGGGAGGCGCCTCCGGTCCGACGTGCAGGATGCGTCCGCCCCGAACCAGGATCGTCGCGTCCGGAATTGCGGGTGCGCCGCTCCCGTCCCACACCGTGGCGCCGGTGAACGCAAGGGTCTGCGCGGCCACGGGGGCCGCGCCAAGGAGCACGATTGCGGCGAGGACGGGCCAAACCGATTGGGCGGCGCTTCGCCGCGGAGCCAGATGCATCATACGGGGAGGGTAGGCGGCCGTCGAGATGGGCGCCAGCCTGCTTGCACGGGTTCCGGGCGGGCGTCTATGATCGGCTGCGGTTTCCGGCCCTCGTGACCTGGGAGGTCTCGTGCCCGACTTGCAGCCGCCCGTGGTCTTCATCCCGGGTATCACGGCTTCGACGCTACGCGATCAGTATCCGGTGACGCCGGAGGTCGTCTGGGAGATCCTCGCCAAGTCCTGGGATCGGGTCGCGTTGCACCCCGACGACGTGCGGTACGAGCGAACGGAGCCCGCACGGGTGGTCGTCGATTCGATCTTCAGCTTCCCCTACGGGGACTTCATCAGGGATCTCCGACACGATCTCACGCCCGCGGCGGACCGTCCGGTTCCCGTGTACCCGTTCGCGTACGACTGGCGACAACCGCTCGACTCCTCGGAGCGCGATCTCGATGCCTTCGTGGAGGAGGTGGTAGGGAGAACCGCGCTCCTGCGCCATTACCACGAGGCCGGGTACAGGGAGCGCGACGGGAAGGTCGACCTGGTCGGCCACTCCATGGGCGGGATGATCCTCGCGGGCTATGTCGACCGCGCGCAGGGGAAGCGCGTCCGGAAGGCGGCCACGCTCGGTACGCCCTTCAAAGGCTCATTCGAAGCCGTTCTGAAGATGGCGACCGGGATGAGTCAGCTCGGCACGTCGGCGAGCCGGGAGCGTGAGGTCGCCCGGCTCACGCCGGCGCTCTACAGTCTGCTGCCGCGCTTCCGGGGAGCGGTGAGTGCCGACTCGGGCCTCGGCGTCGACCTCTTCCGTGCGGCGACCTGGCAGCCCGGCATCGTTCAGACCATCGCCGAGCAGATGCGGATCTGGGGTGTCGACGGGGGCGGAAAGGTCACCCACGAATTGATTCCCGCAGCGACAGAGCGGTTCCAGGAACTGCTCGATCAAGCGTCTGCCCACCGGGCGCGGCTCGGGCGCATCAGCCTGGCGTCCCTTGGCCTGTCCCGCGACGACTGGCTGGCCGTGGTCGGTGTGGGTCAGGAGACGCGGGTCCATCTGCACATCGCGAAGGATCCGTCCGGGCAGCCGTTCTTCGATCTCAGCTCAGAGGAGCGCAAGAATGGGTATCCATCCGGAACGAAGGACGACGATGGCACGACCGCGCGCCCGGTGGACACCGGAGATGGCACGGTCCCGTACGAAGGAGCTGTGCCCGCGTTCCTCGATGCGGACAACCTGGTCTGCCTGGAGGACGACGACTTCGGCTACTGGGAGTTGCGCGACCGCGCGTTGGTGCACGGCATCGCTGGACACAACGTCAGCCTCCACTCCATGCTTCCGGCGATGAACGTCGTCGAGAAGCTCGTGGTGTGTCACCTGAAAGGTGCGGCGGGGCAGCCTGGGCCGGCGCAGCCGGGCGTCTGGGGCCGGCGCGCGCCCGACGTGCCGTCCGACGCCCCGTGGGAGCCCCCACTCGCCGGACTTCGGGAAAAGCGGAGTTGAACTGATCGCGGATCGGAGGACAATGCACATGGATCGGATGAATCGACGACTCGGACGCACGCTCAAGCTCCTGTGGGCCTCCATGGCAGCCTCCGTGGTAGCCTGTGTGATGCCCCCGGCGCTCAGTGCGCAGGCCGTGCACCACCTTCCGGCCAGTCCCTCGACGGTGGCGTGGGGCTACTACTGGGCGGAGGCGAAGCCGGCGCTACGCATCCGCTCCGGTGACATCGTCGAGGTCGAGACGCTCCTGACGTCGAGCCCGAGCCGGCTCGAGGCGGCGGGGGTCGCGCCCGAAGACGTCGAACCCTCGCTACGCGCCATCTACGACCAGGTCACCGACAAGGGCCCGGGTGGGCATATCCTGACCGGACCCATCTACGTCGACGGGGCGGAGCCGGGAGACGTGCTCGAGGTCAAGATCCTCTCGATCGGCCTGCCCATCGCGTACGGATACAACGGATGCAGCGGCTTCATGCGGGAACGCTGCGGCGATCCCGGGATGCGCATCCTGCCGCTCGACCGGGAACATATGACGTCGGAGTTCCTGCCGGGCATCACGATT
>JBBSOM010000368.1:0-4205 GCA_038259715.1 Longimicrobiales bacterium | reverse complement strand
GTCGTCGACATGGACGCCGACTCGGTGGTGGGCACGATTCCCGACCTCCCCGGCGTGCACGGCTTCGCGGTCGCCCACGACCTCGGCCGTGGGTATGCCAGCAACGGTCGCGAAAACGCCGTGGCCGTGGTGGACCTAGCGACGCTCCAGGTCCTGTCCAGGGTGCCCACCGGCGAGAACCCCGACGGCATCCTCTACGTCCCCGATGTGCACGAGGTTTACGCATTCAACGGACGCGGACACTCGGCCACGGTCATCGACGCGACCGCCGACACGGTCGTGGCCACCATACCGCTGCCGGGCAAGCCCGAGTTCGCCGTGTATGATCCCACCGCACACCGCGTCTACAACAACATCGAGGATCAGAACGAGATCGTGGTCCTCGACCCGTCGTCCCACACGGTGGTGGCGACATGGCCCATCGCTCCCGGTGAGGCAGCCTCGGGTTTGGCGATCGACGTGGCCCACCACCGGCTCTTCGCCGTATGCGACAACGGCATCATGGTCATGGTGGACAGTGGAACCGGAACCGTCGTAGGTACGGTGGCGATCGGAGAGGGCCCCGACGCCGCACGCTTCGACCCGGCGACCCAGCTCGCCTTCAGCTCCAACGGAGGCGACGGGACGGTGACCATCGTCCACGAGGACTCGCCCGGCGAACTCACGGTGGTGCAGACCCTCGAAACCGCCCGCTCGGCCCGGACGATGACGTTGGACCCCACCACACACCGCCTCTACCTGTCCGCCGCCGACTTCGGCAAGGCACCGCCCCCCGACTCCACCGGCCGGAGACCCCGTGCGCCCATGGTGCCCGGTTCGTTCAAGGTGCTGGTATACGGCCCCGGGGGGGAGCGGTAGGCCGGAAGCCCGTGGAAGCCGACACGGTCCGGCGCGGAAACGCCACCTGCGCCGTGGTGCCTTCTCCGAGGACGGACTGCACCTCGATGGTGGCACCGTGGGCTTCGGCGATGGTCCTGGCGATGGCCAGGCCCAGGCCACTCCCCCCCTCCCGGCCCCGGGCGGGGTCGGCTCGGTAGAAGCGCTCGAAGACATGGGGGAGCGTGTCAGGATCGATGCCCGGACCCGTATCGCGCACGGTGAGTCGGCACGTCGTGTCGTCGGCCGCGACGGCGGCGCGTACGCTGCCGGAGGATGGGGTGTACTTCACCGCATTCTCGAGGAGGATGAGACAGAGCCGCCGCACCAGTTCCGGGTCCGCGTCGATGGGCGCCTCCTCGAACGAGCCGAGCTCGAGCGCGACGCCCTTCGGCGCCGCCAGTGTCCGGGCCAACTCCGACGCCTGGACCAGGAGGTCGTCGAGGAAGACCGGCTGACGCCTCATGGGCAGACGATCCTCGTCGGCGGCGGCAAGGAGGAGGAGGCCGTCGACCAGGAGGCCCAAGCGCTCCGACTCCCGTCGCACCCGCTCCATCAACTCGGCATACTCGTCCACCGTGCGCGGACGCTGCAGCGCGACCTCGGCGCGGGTGCGCAGGACGGCGGCGGGCGTCCGTAGTTCGTGGGACGCATCGGCGACGAAGCGTCGCATCCGTTCCATGGACTCCTGCACGGGCACAAGCGACTTCCTGGCCAACGCCATCCCCCCGAGCCCGACCAAGGTGAGTGCGCCCAGCGCCGCCAGGAGGAAAGAGGCGAGGAGGCCCGGGTACCGTTCCTCCACCTCCATGGAAGGCGTGGTGGCCACGGCGGCGTAGTTCCGGCCCGCCACCGTGATGCGCCGGGCGTAGACACGTTCGGTAGCGTCTTCACCGGTCTCGGGTCGCGCCCAGACCTCACCGTCGTCCAGAGCGACGCGAGCCAAGGGCGGCAGGAAATCCGGCGGCGCGGTTTCCGGGAGCGGGCGTCCCTCGGCATCGAACACGTAGAGGCGGGTGCCGGGGATGCGAAGCTCGTCCAGTGCATCCACAGCATGCTCGGGCAGGCCCCGCTCCTGTTCGCGGATCCGGAGCGCCCGCTCGATCTCGCCGGTCGCGGCCACGAGTTGCCGATCCAGAGCGCGACCGACCTGCTGCGTGATGGCGAGGTAGACGGCGCCGCCGAAGAGCACCAGGATGGCGGCGAAAACGCCCACGTACGCCATCGTGATGCGTCGTCGAATCCGACGGAAGGCGTCCCCGCTCATGCGCCGAACCGATATCCCGCGCCGCGCACCGTGTGGATCAACTTCGGCTCGTGTCCCTCGTCCACCTTTCGCCGCAGCCGCCAGACGAGGACCTCGAGGAGGTTCGTGAACGGATCGTGATTGTCGTCCCATACGTAGGCGGTGATGTCGGCGCGGGACACGACGAGCCCCTCGTGGCGGACGAAGAACTCCAGGAGCGCCCATTCCTGGGCCGTGAGCCCGATCGTCCCGTCGCTCCGGGACACGGAGCGGGCGTCCAGGTCCACCACCAGGTCGGCGATCCGGCGTATCGCGTGGAGCAACTCCGGAGGGCGCCGAGCCAGGGCACGCAACCGGGCCAGCAGCTCGCGGAAGGAGAACGGCTTCGTGAGGTAGTCGTCGCCGCCCGATTGGAAGCCCTCCACCCGGTCGTCCTCGGTGCCCAGGGCGGTAAGGAAGAGGATGGGCGTGTGGTTGCCCTCGGCCCGGAGCCGCCGGCACACCTCCATGCCGGAACCTCCCGGAAGCATCACGTCGAGGACGATGACGTCGTGCGCCCCAAGAGAGGCACGCAGAATTCCGTCGGTCCACGTCGCCGCAGCGTCTACACGGATCCCCGCCTCCTCGAGGCCCTGCTCGAGGGTGCCACGCAGTTCGTCGTCATCCTCGACGATCAGGACCTTCATAGGCGCTCCGTCGCAGTTCGTCGCAGTTCGTCGCGGTTCGTCGTCGCTGTTGGTCACCGCATTCCGGGATCCCCATGGCGGGCAGCCGTTCCTCGAAAGCTACCTGCTCCGCCTTTCAGATGCCTCAACACGCGCGCATACGCCGCAGCCGGGCGTGTTTCCCAAAGCCACCCGACACGCTCCGGGTTTGGCCCGCTCAGCGGACATCTGCAGTACCTTTGAGTGTCGATGGTGCTTCGTAGCATTCCTCCATCCCCGTGGAGTTGCCGGAACTCTGAATGAATGCCTTCGAGCCCAAGGTCCCTCCCCTCGCCCATGATAGACCGCATGAAGCGAAAGCGGAGCCGCTGACCACCCGATTGACAACGCCCGTTTTCCTGGTGGCGGCGCTGTTGCTGCTCTGGATCACGCGCCAGGTTTGGCTGATCACGCTGCTGGCCATCACGTTCGCCACCATGCTGACCTGGCTGAGTCGGTCCATCAGTGATCGAACGCCGCTGCGGCGTGGCTGGGCGCTGGGCCTCGTCGTGTTCGCGATCGCAGGCGGATTCGTGTGCCTGGGGTTCTGGTTTGGTCCGGCGATGGCTCACCAGAGCGATCAGCTGTCTGCGCAGCTCCCCCAAGCGGTAGAATCACTGCGAGACTGGTTGGCCCAGCGGGGGTGGGGACAACACGTCCTGGACCAGGCGCAGCAGTGGAGTCAAAGTACTGCAGGGTCAGCGACGATCTCGCGCGCCACCGTCTTGTTTTCAAGCGTCCTGGCGGGATTGGCGGGGGTGGTGATCGTCATCGTCGTAACGCTGTTCTTTTCAGCCTCGCCTTCGCTCTACACCGGTGGGTTTTATGCGATGCTGCCGGAGAAGGAGGAGGCCCAGGGCCGACTGCTCCTCGATCGGCTAGGCACCGCGCTCCGGTGGTGGCTGATCGGCCGGCTTCTCTCGCTGACCCTCGTGGGCGTGTTAACCGGGATCGGATTGTGGGCCATCGGTATGCCGCTGCCATGGGCCCTGGGCCTCATCGCGGCGTTGCTCTCGTTCGTGCCCAATCTCGGTCCCGCGGCAGCGGCGGTTCCCGGGCTGCTGTTGGCGATGTCTCAAGGGCCGCACATGGTGCTGTGGGCCGGCTTGGTCTACGTCAGTGTGCAAGCATTTGAAAGCTATCTGATCACGCCGCTCATCCAACAGTATGTGGTGTCGGTGCCGCCCGCGATGCTGCTGGTCGTGCAACTGGCGCTGGCCATCGTGGGGGGAATATGGGGGTTGATCGTGGCGACGCCCCTCATGGTCGTGGTGATCGTGACCGTGCAGACGCTTCACATCGAGCGCCGACTCCACAAACAGGTGCCGATCCTGGGTCAGAACCACGGTGCATCGGACGCCACGTGACGCTCGATTCAG
>JBBSOM010000367.1:0-4208 GCA_038259715.1 Longimicrobiales bacterium | reverse complement strand
GGCTTCCGGCCTGTTGCAGGTGCCCTGGAACAAGGATGCGCCCCTGCTTGTCAGGACTGACTTCGGCGAGTGTCCCGTAGAGGAGCCGGACCTGGTTCATGGCCTCGGCGCCCGTCTTCCTGAAATCGCCGAGGCGATCCTCGATCTCCATCCATTTGGCTTCCGGAAAGAGCGTCAGGTACGGCTTCTCCCATTGGAGGAGAACGAAACGGTCATCGGTCTCACCCCGGCGAAACGCCGAGGGGAGACTGACTCGTCCCTTCTCGTCCATCTGGTGCTCGTACCGACCCCGAAACGCGCTCAAGAGATGCTCCGGCCAACCTCGGAAGTGGGATGAGGTGGGATAGGGTGGGATGCCGTGGAGGGATAATAGGGTCGAGTGGAGCGAGGCGTCAAGAGTATTTTTTAGGAATTTCTTCCGGCGGCCGAATTCGGTGTCGATGGTTGAAAGGGCGCACCATCCATGGACGAACGCCTCTCAGCGGACTTTCGGTTTTCGTTCGGATTCCGCGCGAATTGAACGGAGTGGGTGCCCCGCGCGGTGGGTGAGCGAGTGGGGAGAGGTGGGATGAGCCGGCGCTCGGTTTCCCCTCGGCTCGGTCGCGGAGCATCAGCTTCCGCGTTTGATGATCGCCTGCTGGATCGCGATGTACGTCTCGGCGTTGGCGAGCAACTGCGTCAGCGTGATCGAGGGCTCGGAATCCGCGTACTCCTTTCCCTGCCGGAACAGTTCCACGGCCTTCTCGAACTTTGGCAGCGTCGCCTTCGCCGTCGGGAGCGTGTTGGGTTCCTGCTCCTTCACGGCCGACGTGTACAGTGCGTAACCGTGCCAGAAGTCGAGTTGGCTCATCATGCCGGAAGTCAGGCCCGGAAGCTCTCTCGCCGCCGAGATCCCGTCGACGGCATACCGCCATCTCTCCTTCTGGATGCCGTTCCCATACGCATCCGCGAAAATCAGTCGCGCAGCCACGTCCGCCTGCTCCGGGCCTCCGTCGACGGCCCCCTTGAGGACGGCCACCGCGTCCTGGATCCGGCCCGCCTGGATCAGCCACTGGCCTTGCCGCAGACCCACGTTGGGGTAGGACGGATTGATCTCCTCGACGCGGTCGAGTGCCCTGTTGGCCTCATCGATCTTGCCGGCCCGCTGCAACGCATCGGCATAGATCGACCAGAGCGCGTCCGCTTCGGGGTGCGTCCCGAGGGCCTCTTCGGCCATTGCGATGGCCTCCGCCACTTCGTCGAGCTGGATGTATGCGGCGACGATGTTCGTCAGAAGCGCCACGGGCGTATCGGCTCCCATCGAGGAGACCACCTTCTTGTACGCATCGATGGCTTTGCGGAAATAGCCCTCCGCGAAAGCGTAGCCACCGTACTGCTCCTCCAGGTCGACGTTGTCGGGATCCACATCGAGTCCGGCCTGGATGAGTTGCATGGCCCCGTTCGGGTCACCGGCCTGCGCGAGATCGTAGGCGATCTTCGTGCGTACGCTGACGTTTCCCGGATTCAACTCCAGGTACTTCGAGTAATAGGAGAGCGCCTGGTCGCCGTCGCCCTCCTTCGCCGAGATGGAGCCCGCAAGCTGCAGCGCGCCCTCGTGGCGCCCGTCGATGTCGAGAACCCTTTCCAGCTCGGTGAGGGCCTCCGGATAGCGGTCCATCCCATCGAGGGCGCGCGCACGCTGGTAGCGCACAGCGACGGCACCGGGGTTCAGGGCCAGCGCCCGGTCGCAGTCGCGGAGCGCGTTGTCCCACTGCCCGCTCTCGGCGTGGTCCTCGCAGGACCGGGCGAAGCGAAGCTCCTGCATGTGTTCGTCGAACTGCCCGAAAACGTGTTTGGCAGCCGCCTGCTCTTCCTTCTCTCCCACCGTCGTCGGATCGACCTTGAACGACTCAGGCGAGTCGGCGTCCCAGAACTCGGCATTCAAGAGGTACTGGCCGCTCCGCTCGGAGTACGACGCGCACAGCGCGACCTGCGCGTTCATCTGGGTGGCGAGTTGGCGCGTGCGGGCGCAGTCCAACTCCTCCATCTTGATCTTCAATTTCTTCAGGCTCTGCTCGATCTCCTTCCTCTCGATCGGCTGGTGCGTAGGGAGCGTGTTGATCAGATCCCTCAGCTCTTTCGCGGCGTCTCGGCCGAAGTCCTTCTCTGCCCCATCGAGCGGCTCGAAATCCGGGATGAGGACGCGAAACCTCCCCATGTCCTGAGCCCGTGCGTGAGCCGGCGCCACCGCCATCACGACAAGCGCAATTGCGGATATAATGCGCTTCATCCCACGTTTTTTCCGAACGGGCCGTCGTAGGCTTCCATCGCCGCATATACCTCATCCGACATGCGCGTGGGACGGCCCGCTTCATAGTCGTACGTCACCTGAACGGTCCGCCCACTCTGCAGACGCTCTCCGTCCTCGTCGAGCACTTCGTACTCCATCTCGAAGTGCTTCTTGCCCAGGCGGGACACGCGCACGCCGACGGTGAGCGTCTGGGGCCACAGAACACGGCGATGCCAGCGCACCTCGGCCTCGGCCAGGACGTAGTCGATGTCTTCGAGTCCGGGCCGGCCACACACCTCGCGCCAATAAGCGGCGCGGGCCTCCTCGAAGTAGACCAGGGCGTGTGAATGGTGGGCATGCCCCCCCGCGTCTATGTCCTTGAAGCGCACGACGACGGGATGACGGAAACGAAAGGACTCGGAAGGCACGGTTGACAGGTCGCTGGAGAAAGGAGGAAGGGCCATACGGCCCCATACCCACGACCACGTAGAATATTGTAAACCAGGGTGTGGGCGCGACCTGAATGCCGGCGCTTCAGTTCTTCAGGATACGTATCCGGCCCGAGCCCGTTTCGATGCGGATCCGCCCGCGCCCGTCACCGAGCTTCCCGACCAAGTGATCGCGCCGGACGCTCTGGACCTGAACCGCGAAGTCGAGGTCGATGCCCCCGGAGCCCGTCTGGATATCCACGTTGGCGCCCAGGTCGGCCGGGGCGCTGACGGTCACGGAGCCTGAGCCGGTTTCCACGTCCAATCGGTCGACATCGGACATCAGCACCAGGTCGACGCTTCCACTCCCGGTGTCGAGCCCCGCGTCCGGCGTGGTGACGTCGTCGAGCTCGATCGATCCCGAGCCGGTGTCCACGCGCAGCGTCGTGGCCTGGATCCCACCACCCCGGACGCTGCCGGAGCCCGTTTCCAGATCGACGCTGCCGCCCGAAACGCCGCGAACCGCTATCGAACCCGACCCCGTGTCGACGCGCAGGTCCCCCTTCACGTTCTGCACGCTAGCGGAGCCGGAGCCCGTCTCGAGCCAGATCGAGCCCGAGACGTCCGACGCCTCGATCGAACCCGATCCGGTGTGGAGCGCGAACGTGCCGTCGGCACCCTGCACGTCCGCTTGGCCGGCCGCGAGCTGGAGGGCGAAGTCCTTACCCGCGGGTACCTCGATGACCAGATCGGCCCAAGCCTCCAGGCCACGGCCGGAACCCCGGATGTCGACCATGTCCCCCCGCGAGCCCTCCTCCCCCCCGAAGGTCCCGTCGTCGCGGACGCGAAGCGAGCTTCTCGAGCCAGTCCCCATCTCGGGGTAGACCACCCGATCATCCGGATACACGACGATCAGCGCCGTTCGCCCATCCGACTCACCGGTGCGAATATCCAGGCGCGCCCGGTCCTTCCCCCCTCGCGTCACCCGTACGACCACGTCGGAGCCCGAGCCCCGCACCACCCGCGCGTGCCCGGCCAGATTGTAGACGGTGATGGCGCTTCCGGTCACGCGGTGCGTCTCCTGGCCGCGGGCGACCGAGGTGCCTCCGGCGATCAGCAGGAGCGCCATCGCAACGGCCGCGCCGACGGTCTGTCTTTGGATTCTCATCGTTCCTCTCGCGGTTCCGGTCAGGAGCCTCGTCTTCGGCAACGTGTTCGGGTAGTCGGGGCTCATCGGCCCCCGGACTGGAGGAGCTTGATCTCCCCGTCGAAGACCTTCACCTCCATACGGGCGCTCCCCTTTCCCAACGTGAAGTCGAACGTTCCACCCCCTGAATATCCCTGTAGCGTGACAGGAAACTCAGACGTGAATTCTCCGTCGAAGGTGGACACGCTCACGCGCGCGTCCGCGTCCCGCGCGAGGACCAGCGTCGCGTCCCCGTCGTGCACCGAGATCCCATAGGTGCCGTTCGGCGCCAGCGTCCCGCTGAAGAAGACGTCGCCGTCGAGCG
>JBBSOM010000366.1:0-4211 GCA_038259715.1 Longimicrobiales bacterium | reverse complement strand
GGTCGACGGCGGCGCCTCCTGGAGTGCGGGATCCGGGGCGATCTTCGACCTCTCCTCCAACGAACTGCGACCGGCCGGATGGACGTCAGCGGATGCAGCCGGGCTGCCGATCTTCCCGGGACTCGTGCGCTATGATGAGGCCGTGGAGCAGGGTGAGATCGCGCACGCGCTCCGCTTCACCTGCCCTCGCACGCGGAAGGCCTACGTCCCGCCCGCCCGGCACTGGGCGAGCAGCTCCACGGACACGTCGCTACCGCCAATGGGGATGCGGGTGCGGCTGCGAGCCGACTTCGACACGTCGGGCTTCCCGGCCGAGGTGCAGGTCATGCTGGACGCGATGAAGCGCTACGGGCTGTTCCTGGCCGACAACGGGAGCGGTTGGTACGTGAGCGGAGCGCCCGACTCCCGCTGGGACGACGACCGCCTACGGAGCCTCGGGACCGTGCTCAGCTCAGCCTTCGAGGTGGTGAAGATCGAGGGGCTGGTCATGCCGTAGGACGGCTCGCTCCTGTCTCCTGGTCAACTGATGTTGGGGTTGTTGAACCGCTCCACGTCCGGGAGCGGAAGACACGTGGTCGTCCCGTAGAACCCACCCTTGTCCGGGTACGCCGTCCCGGGGGTCGGAATCAGCGGCAGGTCGAAACGCTGGATGTCATACAGCCGCGTTCCTTCGAGCCAGAGTTCCCGGCGACGCTCGGCAATGACCGCGGCCCGGATCGCCTGGGGATCCGTGCTCGTGAAGTGCGGCAGGCCCCATGCGTCACGCAACGCATTGATGATGTCGACGGCGGTCTGTCCCCCCTCGACCTCGGCGATGATCAACCGAGCCTCGGCCGAGCGGGCGACGGGTATGGGGGTGCCGAAGTCCGTGTACTTGTCCTGGTACCACACGATCTTGCCGTCCGCGCCGCGATTGCCGGAGTCGTACGACGCGGCGCGCGGGTCCACCTTGCCGCCCGTCGTGAGGCCGCGCGACTGCTGCTCCACGGTGTAGTAGCCGTAGCGGATATTGCTCGCGTAGGGTCGGTTGTAGCGACGGTTGTTGTCGCTCGAGTAGGTGGCGTCGAACTCGAAGCCGTCAGGCACCGCCTGGGCGTCCGCCAATGCACCCGACGTGTCGCCCTGGTAGAGGCGGACGCGCGCACGGCCGACCCGACCTGCGTTGACGATCGCGGTCGTGCCGGCAGTGCCGCCGGCGTCGATCGCGGTGGAGAACCGCTCCTCCGCCAGGGCGAAGAGCTGCATCTGCGACAGTTCCGGACCACCGTCCACGGCGGCCGAGCACATCGCCATCCCGAGCGCTCCGTAGCTGAACCCGGCGTAGAGCGCCGCGGTCGCGATGAGCGAGTCCCGCTTCGCGACCTCGTCGTTCCCCCACGCATCCAGCTTGGTGAGGATGTTGTCCGCGGCCCAGCGCGCCGTCGAGAGTGGACGGTAGATCCCGGGCGTCTGGTTGGCGTCGCAACCGTTTTCGCCGTACGCGCCGCCCGGCTGCGTGTTGGCGTCGCGGCGGTCGTACGGCCACCCCGCGGCGCCGAGTTGTGAGTCGGCCAGCTCGTCGCCGATGATGCCTTCCACGGTCACGAACGCACCGAAGGCGCATTCGAAGTCCGCCACGGCGCCATTCACGAGGAGGCCGGCGTACTGGGGCGACTCGAGGCGCTCCGCCGGGAGGTCGCTCGGCGCGGTGACCTGGAGGAGCTTGTCTGTGTTGCAGGCGGTCGAGGCCACGGCCAGCAGGAGAATGGCGAGGGGCCGGCGGCCAGGGCAAAGGAAGTCGGCGCCTGTCGCGCGCATCGTTTTCGTCATGACACGGCTCCTAGAAGCTGACGTGGAAGGTGGTCACGAACTGCGTGAGCTGGGGCAGGTTGCTTTGCTCCAGGAAGCCCGGTGAGCCGGAGAGGAATGTGTTCTCCGGGTCGAGGCCGGTGTAGTTGGTCCAGGTAAACAGATTGCGCGCCGCGAAGTCGATAGAGGCCGAGCGGGCTCCTAGAAGGCCGGCTATGTGGTCGGAGAAGAGGTAGCTGAGGGAGATCTCACGCAGCTTCACGAAGCTCGCGTCGCGGATCGAGAAGTTGCGCAGTGTGCCGTTGCTCCGGATCTGCGCGAGAAGTGCCGGATCGTAGTCCCCTGGATTCATGTTCTCGAGACACAGATTGAAGATCTGGCAGCGAACTCTCAGGTTGTTGTCGAGCTTCTTGTAGCCGGATTTGAAGTCCAGGAGTCCGTTCAGTCGCACGCGTTCGAAGAGCACGAAGGTCGCGCCGACGGAGCCTTCGACGGCCGGTGTCGTACGCCCCAGGTAGACTCGCGGCGCGGCGATCTGACCGCTGGCATCGTAGCACGGCGTCACGCCGCCGCTGCCGTCGTCACACAGGATGTCGGTCACCTCGTCCGTGGCCGCGTTGTAATTCGCGCTCACCACCCGCTCGCGGAACCAGGCGTTGGGGGCGTACCCGATCCGGTACTGCGTGCTGCCGGTGACGATGGTCGTGTCGCTCCCCGCCAACTTCTTCACTTCGGCGCTGTTCGTCCCGAGGCTCAAGTCCATGTCCCAGGAGAAGTTGCGTCGTCGAAGGAGCTGCGCCGTCATCCGCGCCTCGAAGCCCTGGTTGAGGATCTCGCCGGCGTTGACGTATTGGGCAGTCGCGAAACCGAGGGAGGGCGCCACGGGCCGGAGCAGGATCCCGTCTTTGGTCAGGGTGTGGTAGTACGTGAAGTTCAGGCCGAACCGCTCGTCGAAGACGCTGGCGTCGAAGCCCACCTCGAGCTCCTGTCCTCGTTCCGGACCCAACGCCGGGTTGCCGATCGCGTTAGGCGTAACGGCTGGAGTGCCGCCGGGCCCTGTCGTCGGGGTGAACGTGCGCAGCGCGGAGAACGCGACCGGCTGCTGGCCTGATTCCCCATAAGCAGTCCGGACCTTGAGGGTGTTCAGCCACCCCGGCAGTGCGTCGCTCACGGAGGGCTCGTCGGTGAGGACCCAGGAGAGGCTCGCCTTCGGGTAGGTCACCCACTTGAAGTCGGCGCCGAAGGCGCTGTTGTTGTCCACGCGCACGGCCGCCGTCAGGAAGAGGCGGTTCTTCCAGGAAAGCGTTTCCTGCCCGTAATAGCCGAGCGTGTTGTTGTCCTGGAAGTCCTGTGACGTGTACGGCTTGATCGCCGCGGCGTCGACGGTCTCGAGGCCCGGGCCGGCGAATTGATCCCCCTCCACGCCTATGGTTTCGATGTGCTTGCGGTAGTACTGCGCGCCGAAAGCGGTGGCGGTATTCAGGTCGTCGTTGACGTCGAAGGCGATCGTCGCGGCATAGTCGTAGGTGTCGTACGTGACCGCCCGGCGATCTTCGTAGCGGTAACCCTGGCTGAGGGTCGGTCCCCAGAAGTACTGGAGGGTGTCATTCGTGAGGTAGGGGAGGAACTCGACGTTGTCCTCCTGCGTCACGTCCGCGCCGATCGAGAGGCGGTTCGTCAGCCAGGAGAACGGTTGGTAGTTGACCTGCAGGCTGCCGGTGAACCGATCCACACCCTGTGACTGCTGGAGGGACCGGTCCGCTGCGGGAGGTCCGCTGCGGAAGCCGCCCCAGAAGTCACAGCCGTACTCGGGCGTCGGTGCGCAGAGGTTTTCCGGCAGATTCGCGGGCGTCGAGAACACCGACCCCCACATGGCGCCGCCGCATCCCGCCTCGCAGTTCAGTGCCGTGAACCCACGGACGTACCCCGCGCTTGCTGTGACCTTCAGCTTCTCGGACGGCGCGATCTCCACGTTGGCGCGACCGCTCACCTGCTTCTTGTAGTTCGGGTCCTCCGCTCCTTCGTTGCGGTTCACGTTGCCGGCGATGTAGTAACGCACCGCCGCCGTCCCGCCGCTCACGCTCGCGTTGTAGCTCTGCATGCGGCCGGTGCGGAAGATGTTCTCACCAAGCTGGTTGTAGCGGTCGACGATGTTCAATGATTGCACCGTCCCCGACGGGTCTCTCCAGTAGTTCACCGGCATCCGGCCCTGGGGGTTCGAGAACCAGTTCCCCCCCTGCTTTACCGTGAAATCGTACCGCGCCTGGCCGGGGGTGCCCCGTTTCGTGATGATGTTGATGACGCCACGGGCGGCCTCGGTGCCATAGAGCGTGGCGGCCGCGGGGCCCTTGAGGATCTCGATGCTCTGGATCTGGTCCGGGTCGAAGTCGTTCAGTCGTGACACGACGCCCGACCCGAAAGCC
>JBBSOM010000365.1:0-4213 GCA_038259715.1 Longimicrobiales bacterium | reverse complement strand
GAGGAGCAAGGCCGCGTCGTCCCGCACGGCACGCTCTTCCTCCAGGCGAGCGACACACGCGTCGCAAACGGCCAGGTGCTCGCGCACCCGCGCGGCCTCGCCGGCCGGAAGAACGGCATCCAGCGCCCCGTCCAGGTAGGCGTGCAGCGTTCCCTCATCGATGTGCGACATCGTCCCCCTTCTCCATCTCTTCGTAGGCCTCGGCGAGGCGCCGGCGGGCGCGCGCGAGGGTGGTGCCCACCGATCCGACCGAGAGGCCGGTCAGGCGAGCGATGTCCGGATAGCCCATACCCGCGTCCCACAACAGCAACGCCTCCCGGTCGCGCTCGCCCAGCGACTCCAGCGCCGCACGCGCCCGGGCCGCGCGCTCCCGCACCACGACTTCGTTGGCCGGATCCGGCATTCCACCCTGACGAACAACCTCATCACTCTTGAGCAAGGCGAGGTGCCGCTTCCGCCGGAGGACCGTGCGCGCCTCGTCACGCGCCAGGTTCGCAGCCACCTGGAAAAGCCATGCCTTCGGCTTCCGCGGCTCGTGCTCCAGCGCGCGCACGAACGCTTCCTGCGCGAGGTCCCGGGCCCGCTCCGGATCCCACACCTTCCGGTGGAGGAAGCGGACCAGGTCCGGGAACACGCTGCGATACAGCTCGTTCCAATCCAGGCTCACGGGCCGTTCCGTTCGAGGGTCACGCCGAGCGTCACGACGTGGGACCGGTACCACGGAAGCGCTTCACCAACCGCGCCAGCGCCGCCGCGTCCAGGTCACTCACACCGTCGTCTCCAACCTGCACGCTCACCTCTCGGCCGGCCACAATCACCTCGCTCGCGCGCTTCAGCACCGGAGCCAGCTCCGGCAGGTGCTTCAGGAGCGCGAAGTACGCCCGGGAGTAGGCCTTCACCTTCACCAGAGGCGATCCTTCCGCATAGGCCACGTCCTTCCATACCCCGGCGTCCAGGCTGAAGACCCGCCCGCCGACCACGAGGGCGCCGTTGGCGTCCGCCCGCATCTTGTTCTCCAACGCGTTGTCGGCGTCGAGGAGCGCCTGCACCGACCGGGTCTCGCGCATCCGGCGTGCATCCTGGGCCGCCCGCACGGCGCCCGCGCCCGACGTGGCGAGGGGAGCTGCGGACGGCTGGACGAAGCCGCCCTGATCGGCGACCACGTTCGGCTCCTGCACGAGGTACGAAGTGTAGGGACTGGGCAGTCCGTAGCGGAGCGCGAGCGTGCGGATCTGCTCGACGAGGCCGGGCGTCTCTCCCTCCGTCCAGATCTGCCGGGTCAGATACCCTAGTTTGCGCGATGCCCACAGCCGCGGGAGATAGGCGTTTCCGTCGGATGACCCCGGGAAGGTCCCACCCACGGCGAACGCTTCGGTGGACCCCGCGCGCGAGCCGCGAACGACCAGACGACCCTGGCCGGCTCCGTGGTAGCGGCCGAAAAGCACCAGTTCCTCGCCCTCGAAAACATCGGGGATGTGCACCGGATAGATCTCGTCGAGGCGCACGGGCGCGCCGGCGATCTCCAGGTCGGTCAGCACCGGATGGCGGATCTTCATCGAGAGCAGTCCCATCGCACGCTCGACGTTCTCCCCCGGCTCGACGTACTGTGTGCTGCCTCGCCCGGCTTCGCCCAGCCGGTCGAGCAGATGCGTGTTGACATCGTGGCCGACCCCAAAGGCAAAGACGCGCGCGCGTCCGGCACGCTCCTGGGCGCGGTCGGCCAGACGCTCGGGCGACTGCTCCCCGACCGACGGGAGTCCGTCCGTCAGGAAGATCACGATCGGGAGGCGGTCGGACGGGCTCGGTAGCCGGAACGCCTCGTCGAGCGCCGCGCCGATGTTGGTGCCCCCGTCGGCGACCAGACGGTCGACCCAGGCACGCGCCTCGGACAGGCCTGCATCGGTGGGATGCGACCACTCGGCGCCCAGGACCCGGACCGCATTCGAGAAGGCCACCAGCCGGAAGCGGTCGTCCGGCGACAGCGTCGCCACGAGCCCGCGTAGCGCCGACCTAGCCTGCTCGATCTTTTCCCCGGACATCGAGCCGGATACGTCCAGCACCACGGTCACATCCCGCGGCTGGGAGGGGCCCCGGTGCCGGCCGGGAGTGAGCGTGAGCATGAAGTAACCGTCCTCGTTCACGGGCCGGTGCGTCGCGAGCGAAATCCCGACCGCGTCGTTCGCGAGCGGCAGGAAGAGCGAGAAGCGACCCTGCACTTCGTGGTCGAGCCGCACGATCAGGCGACCCTCGTCCCGCGTGACCTCCACCTGGTGCGTGGGGGAGAACGGGTCGAGGTACGCGGCGCCGTCCTCGGCCACCACCTCGAAGGCGCTGCGGACGGGACCCCGGACCGGCCGGTCCTCGCCGCTCGGTCCTACCGAGGCGCCCTTCACCGCACCCGCGTACTGGAACTGGAGTGCGTCGCCGGCGCGCGCGAGCACCTGGGTGTAGCGCAGCGTGACCTTCCGCTCCTGTCCGGGCTCGATGGGGAATAGCTTCGCGCGGAGCAGTCCCTGCCCCGCCAGCTCGATGAGGGCCGGGTCGGCGCGCCTGCGCACGATGTCCTCATAAACGGCGCGTGCCTGGTCGGCGTCCATGATTTCACCGCGCAGTTCCTCGTCACCCTGGAAGAGCGAGAAGCCCTCGAACACCGCCTCGCCCGGAAGGGGAAAGAGATAGTGTCCCTCCGCCACCCGCCGCCCGCCGTTCCGGAACCACTCGGACACCTCCACCCGGGCCACCCTGCCGTCCAGACGCACATGGACTTCGGAGCGCACCTTTTCGACGACAACGCCCCCACGATCCACGCCCGGTGGCTCGATCCATCCCTGCGCCGCGACGGATGCGGGCGCGGTCAGGACCACGAACATCACGATGGCAATTCCTCTTCCACGTCCCATGGTTCCCTCCGGGGTCAGGGCCGCTTCGCTCGCGGCGATTCACGCGTTCACCCGGATAGGACGTGTCACTCGCGACCCCTTGCACACATGCGCCGGCTTCGCCTGATTCCGCGCACCGACGGAACGTATTCGACGAGGAGTTACGATTGAATATCGTGGTACTTGGTGGCGGCCGTGTGGGGGGTGCCATCGTGAGGGATCTCACGGCGGTCGACGACTTTACGGTGACCATCGCGGACGTCGATCCGGTCGCGGTCGACCGGCTCATGGAAGACGGTGCCAACGGCATGTGTCTCGACCTCTCCGTGCCCGCCAACATAGCGCGCGCGATCCGCGATGCGGACCTGGTCGTCGGCGCGGTTCCGGGCTTCATGGGCTACCGCACGGTCGAGCTCGTGCTCGAGGCCGGAAAACCGATCGTGGACATCTCATTCTTTCCCGAGGACGCATTCGAACTCGATGGAAAGGCGAAGGCGGCCGGCGTGCCTTGCCTGGTCGACTGCGGCATCGCCCCGGGCCTGAGCAACCTCGTGCTCGGACGGCTCGAAGCGGCGCTCGACGAGACGCACTCGTTCCGTTGCCTGGTGGGCGGCTTGCCGGTCGAGCGGACCTGGCCGTGGGACTACAAAGCGCCGTTCTCACCCTCCGATGTCCTGGAGGAATACACGCGCCCCGCTCGCTTCCGAATCGACGGTCGCGACATTGTCGCGCCGGCCCTGTCCGACGTCGAACTCGTGCACTTCCCGGGGCTCGGCACCCTCGAAGCCTTCGCGACGGACGGGCTGCGCTCGCTGCTTCACACCGCCTCCACGCCGAACATGGTTGAAAAGACACTCCGCTACCCCGGCCATGCGAACCTCATGCGCGTGCTGCGCGACACCGGGTTCTTTTCCAAGGAGCCCGTGCAGGCCGCGTCGGGTCAGGTGCGGCCCATCGACGTCACGTCCGCGCTGCTTTTCGACCAGTGGCAGTTCGAGGAGGGTGAGCCCGACCTGACCATCATGCGCATGGAGATGGAGGGCATGAAGGACAGAAAGGAGGTGCTGCACGTCTACAACCTGCTCGACTACTACGATCCCGACACCGAAACATCCTCGATGGCTCGGACCACGGGGTACAGCTGCACCGCAATGGTGCACCTGGTTGCTTCAGGGCTCTGGACACAGCCGGGGGTGGTCGCGCCCGAGACGGTGGGCCGCCGCGAGGACTGCTTCGAAGCCGTGCTCAAGCACCTGGAGGCGCGAGGCGTGCACATCTTCCATCACCTGGACGAGTTGGACTGACCCGCATGGGCCGGACGCTTCCCCAGTTCT
>JBBSOM010000364.1:0-4214 GCA_038259715.1 Longimicrobiales bacterium | reverse complement strand
TCCGACGGACGCCTCACGCAGCCCGGGGAAGGCCACCCGCACCCGCGCTGGTACGGCACCTTTCCCCGCGTGCTCGGCGTCTACGTGCGCGAGAAACAGCTGCTGGGGCTCGAAGAGGCCGTTCACAAGATGAGCGGCATGCCCGCCAAGCGGGTGGGGCTGACCGAGCGGGGCGAAGTGCGTGAGGGGTGGTACGCGGACCTGGTCGTGTTCGACCCCGCGACCGTGAAAGACATGGCCACCTTCGAGAAGCCGCACCAATACCCGGTGGGGATTCCGTGGGTGATCGTGAACGGACACGTGACGGTGGACAACGGCGCGTACAAGGACGTGCGTGCCGGGCGGGTACTGCGAAAGGGGATGTGAGGGTCTTGGGCGAACGGTCGGCGACCTCCATCGCCCAACAACCCGCTACGGCCATGCGCCAGGACAGCCCGACTCATCAATCGTGCGAACCTACATCTGCTTCCGTTTCTAGGTGCGCAGATACGGACGTAGTGCCGGGGTTCGCTTCTCGACAGGGTCGAATTGTGATGCTCTTGGTGTGGGCCACGATCCTCAGTGGGTGCGGCCGTGTGGATCAGGCAGCGCGCGGATACAACGCCGGAGAGTGGCGCGTCGGCGACGAACCTACTTTCGTGATCGGGGGTTCCGCCGCTAGCGATGATGCCGGGGCGATATTCTCCGTGCGAGGCGCCGCGATACTGTCGACTGGCCTCATTGCCGTGGCGGACGGGGGCTTTGGCAAGTCGCGCCTCGCCGTATTCGCGTCGAGCGGCCGCCTGGCCATGACCATCGGCAGGCCGGGTGATGGACCGGGGGAGTTCCGCTCCATCAGCAGTGTGGAGGCGGGGCGCGGCGATTCGGTGTTTGTGTTCGACTCCCAACAGCAGCGGCTTACGGTCTTTACGGGTGACGGTCGTCTCGTGCGTACCGTCAATGCCCGCATCCACACGGGGTCGCGCCAAGCTCACAGGCAGCTTGGCGTCCGCCGTTTGGGAGACGCCAAATGGGCTGTCCGTGAGGTCGCAGCGGTGCTCCCGGGTGAGGCCGGGCGCATCAGGCGCGACACCGTGGCGGTGGGTGTGGTCGATGCGGATTTTCTCGACTTCAAGCAGTTGGAGCTGCTTCCTGGGCGCATGACTGCGACGATGGACGGCGGTAGCTTTGGGCCGCCGCTGTTCACCCCTCAGGTATTGATGGCCGGGTGGGGACACTGTGTATTCACCTCGAGCGGCGATGGTCCCGACATCACGGTGCACTCGTCTGCGGGTCGGCAAGTGTCAACGCTAATGGGGCCTGGGGTTGCACGACCGGTGGTCGAGGAGCATCTGGATACGCTGCTCCAGTACCGACTGGATAGAGCATCTCCTGCTGCCGCTGCGCGAATACGACAATGGGTCGCCCAGACGCCTCGCACCAAAGTATTGCCCTACTACCATCAAATGGTCGTTGACGAATGGGGTCTGATTTGGCTTCAGGTGTTCGAACCACCGGTGGGACGAGGCCGTCTGTGGTATGTAGTGTCTCAGGAAGGGCAGGAGCTTGCGGAAGTGCGTATGCCACGGGACATCGATGTGTACGCCATCGGCAAGTCTGGTGTGCTTGGGCGAACGTTCGGTTCTCTTGGTGAGGAGAAGGTGGAACTCCTGCCTTTCACGTCGATACCGGCGGACCTCCCCACCCCACTTCCCGAGTGCGCGCCAGCTGAGTAGTCGGCGCTCCGCGGCTGAACGTTGAAGCCTCCGCCCGCCCTCGGTGGCTTCGCCGCGATCTGGCCGCGGGCGCTCCCCTTCGGGCTGTTCATCGCCCTCATGGCCGGCGAGCCCCTGATCCAGCCCCGCCTGCCGGAGACGTTCGACCCGCGCTGGCTGTACGGAATTCGATGTGGAGTCACGGCCATCGTCATGGCGTTTCTGTGGCGGCACTACGTCGAGCTGAGGGCGCCCGCGGGTGACGGGGTGCGGGTCGGCGCGCGGGGTTGGCTGCTCTCGCTGGCGGTGGGCCTGGCGGTCTTCCTTCTCTGGATCGCGCTCGACTTCCGCCCGCTGACCGTGGGGGAGAGCTCCGGCTTCGACCCGCGTGTGGCCGGGCAGGTCGACCTCGGCTTCGCGCTCACTCGGCTCGCCGGAGCCGCGCTGGTGGTGCCGCTCATGGAGGAGCTGTTCTGGCGCTCCTTCATCCTGCGATGGCTCGAGGGTCCCCGATTCGTCGATCGGGATCCCAGGGCGGTCGGCTCGACGGCGCTCATCCTGTCTTCCCTGGTGTTCGCCGCCGAGCACCACCTCTGGTTCGCCGGCCTCCTGGCCGGCCTCGCCTATGGCGAGCTGTACCGCCGCACGGGTGATCTCCGTGCGGCGGTACTCGCCCATGCTGTGACGAACGCCGTTCTAGGTGTCTGGATCCTGGCAACGGGTTCGTGGACGCTCTGGTAGGCTCCGGTAGGAGCCGCCCAGGCCACTTCCCTTCCGCCTACCGGTTGCTCCCTCCGATCGGGTCACCGGCCGGCATCGCCAGCAGCTTCGTCGGCACCGTGTTGTCGGCGCGCTTCTGCCACCGTCGGATGTCCCCAGCCGCCAGCTTGGCGTGCGGGTTCGACTGGGCATCGGCCTCGATGCGCGTGGCCAGTTTGTCGAGCCGGTCGGCGAGCACGGCCCGCACCTCGGCAGGGTTATCGGCCGACGTGGCCTCCATCATCATCTTGTCGACCACGGCGCGCTGTGCGATGTGCTGCACCTGCGTGTGGTAGGCGTCCGAAGCCGCGGGCGCGCCCCAGGTGGCGGAGACCAGCTTGTCGGTGACCTCCTCCAAGTTCGGGTAGTCCCCCATGCTCCCGAAGTAGACGAGCCGCGCCATGCGCTCGGGCTGCAGGATCTCGCCAACCGAGAAGTTGGCGGAGGCCTCGGCGGCCGCGAGCGGATCGAAGATCAACTCCGTGTGGCCCGGGAACATCTCGCCCTGCGAGTTCCGGTCGGCGGGCGGTGGGATCATGTCGATGATCCTACGCGGCAGCGCTAGGAAGTCCGGTGTCAGGGTAGAGAGGGCCACGTCGAGCGCCCGACGCTGTTCCGCTCCCGGAACGATTTCGAAGGGCTTCTGGCTCCCGCCGCGCACGGGGTTCCGATAGTCGGCGCCTCCTAGGCTCTCGACCGCTGATCGAAGCTGGAAGCGGTGATGCATGTAGAGGGGAAGGAGCACAAACTCCAGGCGGGAGAGAGCCTCACCCGGACGAATCGTCTGGGGGCCGAAGTTGTCGAGTCCGATCTGGCGGATCTTGATCTCCGTCTGGAGCTGAGTGACCATGTTCGCTCCGTTGTCCCAGACTCCGGCCAACGGATGGGCGCCGCCGTAGAACACGTTGTCCGTGTGGCCCATGTAGCGAAGTCCCTTGGCCTCGCCCCAACGCACGATCGAGTCGAGCGCCTGGGCCTCGTCCCGCCCGGGCTTGAACTCACGGTACAGGTAGTCCACCGCCAACTTGTCGTATTCGCCGATGCGGCGCAGGTAGGCGTTCGACAGGTCGAGCTTGCCGTCCGCGTCGATCTGGATAAGCGGCGCGGGATAGTCCATCACGCTCTCTCGCCCGTACGAACTGGCGATGTAGTTGTGCGGAAAGCCGAGCGTGTGCCCGACCTCGTGCGCCCCGAGTTGCCGCACTCGGGCCAGCGCCATCTCGACCGCGTCGGAGTTGGGCGCCACCTGGGCGAGGTATCCGAAGTCCGGGGCAGCGGACAGATCGGCCGTGCCCCGGCCGTCGTCGAACGGACGGGAGCCGTCGGCGAAGGGGCCTGATCCCTGGGCGTACCCGGCCGCGTCGAGCGCCCCGTCGTCGTTCTCGGAGATCCCTCCGCCGGGGAAAGGCGCGACCAGTCCCTCGCCGTGCAGATAGTCCTGGCGAAGCCGCAAGCTCCCCAGGTTCACCACCCCGCGGATGATCTCGCCGGTGCGCGGGTCCACGATCGAGTTTCCGTAGCTGTAGCCGCGCGTCTTCCGGTGCGTCCAGTGGATCATGTTGTAGCGGACGTCCTGAGGATCCGCGCTGTCCGGTAGCACCTTGACCTGGAAGGCGTTGATGAATCCCGCTGCTTCGAACGCCTGCTCCCACCAGCCCACGCCCTCGAGCAGCGCGCTGCGGATCGGCTCCGGTGTGCCCGGATCCAGGTAGTAGACGATGGGCTCGACCGGCTCCGAGCGCTCGGCGTTCGGATCCTTCT
>JBBSOM010000363.1:0-4217 GCA_038259715.1 Longimicrobiales bacterium | reverse complement strand
GCGCGAGGTCGCGGGATTGACGCAGACCCGAGTGATCCGAACGGGGCTGGAAGAGCTCGAAGTCCACGTAGAACGAATCGCCGCGTGCGGGCACCGTGGACCAACTCGTCTGCCGGTCTCCGCGCAGGTAGACGCACAGGGTGGCGCAGTTATGGACCGAGGACACCAGCCGACCCACTCCGTACGCCGCCGATTCCGTCTGGATTCTGCCGCTCCGACTGCGGCCGCCCTCGGCGAAGATCAGCGCGGTCTCGCCCCGCGAAAGCAGATGCTGGATGCGGCGCATGACGCTCGACACGTGTTCCCGGCTACCGCCCCGCACCACCGGAATACACTTGGCCACCCACGCCGCCACGCGGTTGATCCAGTTGGACGCGAAGTTGTGGTACTCCGGCAGATTCCACGGCATGCGTCGATAGTGGAACACGTACCACCAACTGCCGCCCAGCGCCCAGGCCACCAACGCGGAGTCCACCATGGTGAGGTGGTTCGCGCAGATCAACACCGGATCCTTGTGCTCACGCATGAGACGGCGAAAGCGCTTGCGGACGTCTGAGATGTTCTGGATACGGTACCCCAGCAGCACCCGCAGGACGAACGCGACCAGCGGGATCCAGATCACCCCGGACAAACGGCCGACCTGCCGCTGCAGCCACAGCGCCGCCCTGGTCCTACGTGGTAGCTCTGCCAAAGGGCGACCTAGCCGATCTTGGACATGATGAGTTGGACCGCGTCGCCCACCGTATTCACGGCGTCGGCGTCTTCGTCATCGACTTCGATGTCGAACGCATCCTCGAACTCGAGGATGATGTCCACCAGGCGAGCGGAATTCACCTTGAAATCCTCCAGGAGGTTCGTCTCATCCGTGACGTTCTCCAGGGCGTCCTTGTCCTTGGCGAAGGGGGCAACGATCGCCACCACCTTGGCGAAAACCTCATCTCTCGTCATTCCGTCCTCTCCTTCGAATCCGGTTGTGCGGCCTGGGAGTCCCAGCGTCGATAGATAGTACAAGCGTTCACGTCGCCAAAGCCAAATCCCGCCTTGATGATGGTACGCAGATCCGGGGCTTCACGGAACTGGTGGGAGATCGAATCGTCGTACGGTTCAATCTGGGGATGTACGTCCTCGCAGTTGAGTGACGGGTGCAGGAAGCCGTCACGCAGCATCAGGATGCAGGCGACCGACTCGAGTGCACCGGCGGCGCCCAGCGCGTGGCCGATCATGGACTTGGTGGAATGGATGGCAGGGAAATCGGCCGGCGTACGTTCGAGTGCCGCCGCCCAGTTCGCGACCTCGCGGGGGTCGGCTCCGGTGGCGGTCAGGTGGCCATTGATGGCGTCGATCTCATCGTTGGAGATCCCGGCATCGTCGACGGCTGCCCGAATGCAGCGCCGGACGCTCTCCGGGTTGGGGGCCGTCATGCTACCCCCCATGCGGTGGCCGCCGCAATTCACGGCGCCGCCCAGGACCTCCGCGTAGATGCGCGCGCCGCGCTCCAGAGCGCTGTCCAGGCTCTCGAGATGCAGAACGCCCGCCCCGCTACCGGGGATGAAGCCTGCGGCGGACGCGCTCATGGGCCGCGACGCCGCAGGGGGGTCGTCGTTGTGCGTACGACAGAGCACACGCATCGCGTCGAAGCCTGCCCAGATATAGTGACTGGACCCCTCCGACCCGCCGCACAACATGCGCTCGGCCAGTCCGGCTCGGATGCGCTGGAGGCCTTCGATGACCGCCTCGGTGCCCGTGCTGCAGGCGCTCGAGTTGGAAGTCACCTGGTTCCCGAGCGCCAGCAGCCCCGACACACGCGCCGAGACACCACTTCCCATGACCTGCTCGACGATGGTGCTGCCCATGCGCCGGACGCGCCCCGCATCGGTGAAGGGGACGAGCTTTTCGCCGGTGGTATCAAGCCCTCCGATACCCGTGCCGATGATGGCGCCCGCCTCCCAGTACACGCGGTCGTCTTCACGGGCCGGACGCTCGAAACCCGCGTCGGTCCACGCATCCACCGCCGCGATCGACCCGTATCGGTGACCGGAGTTCATGGCGAGGAGATCATCCTCGTCGAAGTAGCGTTCGGCGATCTCGTCCACACCCTCGGGCACGCCGGCCACCGTGCAACCGAAGTTGCGTTCTTCCATGATGGGGATGTGGCGGAGCCCGGAGCGCCCCTGGCGCAGGGCGGTGGCATACGCTTCCAGCCCCACGCCATTGGGCGCGACCACGCCCATGCCGGTGATCACCACGCGGCGGCTCATCGCAGTACCCCTATGCCTGAAATGGTCGCCGAACAGACCAGAGTCCCGTCGTCCAGATGCATCTCCGCCTCACTGCGGATCTTGGCACGGCGGAAGAACTTCTTCTTCGCCGTGATCGTCACGCGTTCTCCCGGTTTGACGAGGCCCGAGAATTCGACCTCGGCATCGGTGAACAGTGCGATCCTGCGGTTCACCTCCTCCATTCCCCCTTCCAGAGCGAGCAGATAGACCCCCTGCGCCACGACGGACACCTGGGCCATGGACTCCAGGAGGATGACGCCCGGCGTGACCGGATTGCCCGGGAAGTGGCCTCTGTAGAAGTCGGCTTCCGGACGAAAGCGGTACCGGGCCACGATGTGGTCCTCGTCCACCTCCAGGATCTCCTCGACAAATCGAAATGGTTCCGCCTGTGGGATCAGGGCCAGCACCTGGGCGGGAGAAAGGACCTCCTTCACCCCTCCATCCTGCCGCCACGGGAATTCCTGGAACGGAAAGGATAGTCGGGATAATCGATGTCGCGAAAGACGCCTACCTTGGCGCGCTTGATCTCGTAGATGGCCTCGCCGTCGACCAGCACCCGCGCGTCCCCGATGGCGATGGCCGAGCCCGACTTCGGAAGCTCCTGATAGCGGGCGATCTCCACCTCGTACCGGACCACGCCGTCGTGCGGGCGGATCTGTCCGAAGAACTCGACCTCCCCGCAGCCCAACGCTCTCCCCGTACCCAGCGCTCCCCTCCAGGCGCAGTAGAATCCGACGAGCTGCCAGATGCCGTCCACTCCCAGGCAGCCCGGCTGGACGGGGTCGCCCAGGAAGTGGCACTGGAAGAACCAGTCATCCACGCGGACGTCGCGTTCCGCGACGATGGACCCCCGGCGACCCTCCCTGGAAATGTGCTCGATCCTGTCCACCATCAGCATCGGCGGAAGCGGGAGGCGGGCTCCGAACCCCGCGGGCGCGTCGTCCACCAACCGTCCGTAGGCCATCGCGAGAACGTCCTCGGACGTGAAATGGCCCCGCTCGCGGAACTCCTCGTAGGTCACGAGCGATCTCCGTAGCGCAGCAGGAAACTGGACCAGGTCAGCCCGGAGCCGACGCCCACCATGGCGATGTCGTCCCCCGGGCCGAAGTCATCCCACTTCATCGAGATCACCGAGGGTGCTCCGGCGGCGCCGGTGTTGCCCAGACCGGCCACGTTGTGATGGTGGCGCTCGTCGGGGATGTCACACCGCTGGCAGACCGTCTCGAGCATCATGCGGTTGGCCTGGTGCCCCACGAAATTGAAGCGGCGCTCGCGATCCAGGTACCGGTCCTGGAGCTCGCGCAGCAGGCGCGTCGTCTTCTTGATGGCGAACATCTGAACGGTCCGTCCGTCCTGGCGGAAGTGGCCGCCGACATGGACCACGACCTTGTCATGGCCGGCAGGACTCGAGTGCAGGGTGTTGCCCACGATCTCGATGGGAGAAGGGACCCGGGTGGACAAGACGGCCGCCGTGGTCCCGTCGCCCCAGAGTACCGCGCCAGAGCGGTCGTCGTAATCCACGGTCGTGGTCAGGCTCTCGGGCGTGACGGTGAGGATGAAGTCGGGGAGGGCGTCCGGCCCCATCCCCGCAAGCATGAACACCGCGGTGAAAAAGCTCGTGCACGCCGAGTTCATGTCGAAGGCGGGTACTTCCAGGCCCAGCTCCGCGGCGACATAGCACGCATCGGCCGGCGACATGGTGTCCGGGTGGCTCGACCCGGCAATGACCATCCCAATGTCCTGCATGTCGATTCCGGCGCGTGCGACCGCCATCTCGGCGGCCTTGCCGCCCGTCTGGCCGTGCGTGTAGAGCGCCGCCTCCTGCCCCTCGATCGGGTTGCGGTTACGCGTCTCGCGGATGTAGTCGAGAGGCAGCACCGTGCGCCGACTCCGGATGCCTACGCGCTCCATGATCCAGGCGTCGTTGGTTCCGATGTC
>JBBSOM010000362.1:0-4231 GCA_038259715.1 Longimicrobiales bacterium | reverse complement strand
CTGCAGTGGTGCATGGAATTCCCACACGGACGCGTCGAAGTGGAACGGCGTCCGCTGCAGCACCCGGTCCGTGTCGTCCAGGGGGAAGTCGGCCTGCATCCACCGCATGTGATTGACGATGGCTCGGTGGGGAACCACCACACCCTTCGGCCTGCCGGTGGAGCCCGACGTGTAGATCACGTAGGCCGGATCCTCCGGGCTGACCTCCACGGCCGGGGGCCCGGGGTCGGCGCTTGGATCGGCTTCGGGGTCCGGTGCCCTTGCGGCATCGACAGGAACCACGGCCATCCCGTCCTCTCCAAGCTGCTCCGCCAGGCCTGCCACGGTGAGGACGAGGCGAGGCGAGGCATCGGCGAGCGTCCACGACCGGCGCGACGGAGGCAGCGCCGGATCCAGGGGCAGGTAGGCCGCCCCGGCCTTGAGGACGGCCAGCAGACCGATCACCATCTCCGGACCACGGTCCATGAAGATGCCCACGAGGTCCCCCGTCCGGATCCCCCGTTCGCGCAGCTCGCGGGCCAGGACGTTCGCGGCCGCCTCGAGGCGCCCGTAGGAGAGCGTGCAATCCCCGAAGACCAGGGCGGGCGACCCGGGAGCCCGGCGCACCTGCTCCTCGAACAGGTGATGAAGTCGCACGTCGGAGGCGAAGTCCACCACCGGCCCCGCCCCGTCGCGCAGCACGCTAGCGACGTCCGCCGCCGACAGGAGCGGGAGCCGACTGAGGGGCACCGACGGGTCCGCGATCACGGCGTCGACGACGGCGAGCAGATGATCCGCCAGCGCCGTGATCGTCGCTTCGTCGAACAGATCCGTCGAATACTCGATACCCCCTACCAGGGCCCCTCGGGTGTTCCACAGCGAAAACGCGAGGTCGAGGATCGCCGTGCCCCGTCGTACGTTTAGGGCCACGTCGTCTTCGTCCGGCAGCTCACCTTGGGCATTGGGCGTGGTGAGGAGTTGGAACGTCACCTGCGCGAGGGGATTGCGGCTCAGGTCGCGGTCCGGTTGCAACTCCTCCACGAGCTTCTCGAAGGGCAGGTCCTGGTGTGCATAGGCCCCCAGAGCGGTCTCCCGCACGCGCTCCACCACGGTATCGAAGTCGGGGTCGCCACCGAGATCCGAGCGGAACACGAGCGAGTTGACGAAGAAGCCGATCAGTTCCTCGATCTGCGGATGATTGCGATTGGCGATGGGCGCCCCGACCACGATGTCCGTCTGGCCCGTGTAGCGATGGAGCAGAACCTCGAACGCCGCCAGGACGACGATGAACAGGGTGGCGTTGTGCTCCCTGGCGATCCGGGCCAATCCAGCCTTGCGACCGGCATCGATGCGGACCGGGTGGAACGCCCCTCGGAACGTCGCGATGACCGGTCGCGGTCGGTCCGACGGCATGGCCAGAGCGGGCAGCCCGTCCAGCTTCTCTTCCCAGTACGCGAGCTGTTGGGCCAGTTCCTCTCCCCGCAACCATCCGCGCTGCCACTCGGAGAAGTCGGGGTACTGGATCGCGAGTTCGCTCAAAGGTGAGCGAGCCCCACCCGCAAACGCCCCGTACAACGCGGTCAACTCTCGAAAGAACACGCCCATCGACCAGCCGTCTGAAACGGTGTGGTGCATGGTGAGCAGGAAGGTCCAGTCGTCGTCGGCCGTGCGCAGGAGCTTCGTGCGCAGGAGGGGGCCGGTGGTCAGGTCGAAGGGCGCCCGCGCCTCCTCGCCGGCCAGCATCGAGACCGCCTCGTCCCTTTCGGCCTGATCCGCGCCGGGAACCTCGACCACGGGCATCGGGATCTCGAGCGTGGGCAGGACCCGCTGACGGGGCTCACCCCCTTCCACCACGAAGACCGTTCGCAGACTCTCATGGCGGCGGACGATCTCGTTGATGGTGCGGCGGAGCACGTCCACCGAAACCGGGAAGTGAAGCGGCAGGGCCGAGGGGATGTTGTAGAACGGATTCCCCGGGGCGAGTTGGTCGAGGAACCAGAGTCGTTGCTGCGCGAACGACAGCAAGGAGGCACCGTCGTGGCTCCGGGGGCGAATCGGGGGCGGTCCTACCTCCTTGACCGCCGCGCCTTTGATGCGCGCGGCCAGCAGGGCCCTCTTGGTTTCCGACAAGCTGTTGCGACGTTCCGCGATGTCGCCGCGGTCCAGGGTGGAATCCCGCACGGTGTTCAGCTCTCGACGAGGATGCGGGCTTCGTTTTCGCTCAGACCCTCGAGCTCGGTCAGAAGCATGTCTTCGATGACCAGCGCCTGACCGGCCACCGTGGGCGCTTCGAACAGGACGCGCAGCGGCAGGTCGATCCCCAGGGTCTGGCGGATCCTGGAGACGAGCAGCGTGCCCATGAGGGAATGCCCTCCCACGTCCGCGAAGAAGTTGTCGTGGACGCCCAGCGACGAGACGCCGAGGACCTCCCGCCACATCAACGCCACGGCCTCCTCGATCTCGTTGCGAGGCGCGGTGCGGTCGCCGGTTCCGTTGAGTGCGCCCCCAGGGTCCGGAAGCGCCGCCAGGTCGAGCTTGCCGTTCGGCGTAAGCGGGAACTCGTCGAGGAACACGAAGCCGGCCGGCATCAGATAGCTCGGCAGACGCGCGCGCAGGAAGGCATCCAGCTCCCCGTGGTCGGGCTCCCGGCCCGTTTCCGGAACGATGTAGGCGTGCAGGCGCTTCTGCCCGGATGGGTCGTTCATGGGCACCACGACCGCGTCGCGGACGTCCGGGTGCTCCGCGAGCGCCGCCTCGGCCTCGCCAGGCTCCACCCGGTATCCGCGGACCTTGACCTGGCGATCCCTGCGGCCGAGGAAGTCGAGTCCCCCTTCCGCCCGCCAGCGCACCCGGTCGCCCGTTCGGTACAGTCGCTCTCCGGGACGGAACGGACTCTTCACGAAGCGCGACCCCGTCTCGTCGGGGAGATTCAGATAGCCCCGCGCCACACCGTCGCCTCCGATGTACAGCTCACCCGGAACGCCTACCGGCGCGGGGTTCATCGCGCGATCTAGGACGTACACCCGCGTGTTGGCGATCGGTTTGCCGATGGGAACGGACGCCGGCACGTCGGACGCGGCCGTCATCGCGTAGCATGCCGTGAACGTGGTGCCCTCGGTCGGTCCATAGCCGTTCACGACCCTGCGTCGACCCGGTTGATCGAGGAGCTTCCTGAGATGACCGGCACTCAGCACGTCCCCGCCCGCCAAAAGCTGGCGCACCCCGACGAGGTCGTCGAGTCGCTCGTCGACCATCTGGTGGAAGAGCCCCGCGGTAAGCCAGAGCGTCGTGACTCCTGATTCGCGGATGACCGCGCCCAGTTGCTCGAGCGATGGCGCTTCGGGGGGATGGACGACCAGTGTGCCCCCGTTGAGCAGCGCGCCCCAGATTTCGAAGGTGGACGCGTCGAAGGCGACCGGGGAGAACTGGAGGAACACTTCGGCGGGCCCGAACTCGGCATACGGGTTGTTGCGCACCAGGCGCACCACCGCGCGCTGGGGGATGCACACGCCCTTGGGCCGCCCGGTCGAGCCCGACGTAAAGGCGATGTAGGCCAGCGTCGTGGCGGCGCCCTCGTCGGTGGCGCGCTCATCCGTCGCGAGCTCGAGCGGCCCGCTGTCCTCGCCCTCGAAGTCTCCGCCCTCGAGGTCGAGGGCCAGAAGTCCGGCGCGGGCGGATTCCAGCGCGGCTCGCAGGTGGCCGCGCGTGAGCAGGATGCCGATGTCGGCGTCCGCGAGAATGGCGTCGCGCCGCTGCAGCGGATCGCCGGGGTCGAGCGCCACGTAGGCGCCGCCGGCCTTCAGGATCCCCAGCAGCCCGACCACCAGTTCAAGTGAGCGATCGACACAGATGGCCACGGGCGTGTCGGGACCCACGCCACGCCGGACGAGCCCTCGCGCCACGCGGTTGGCCAGCGCGTCCAGCGCTCCGTACGACAGGGTCCGCTCGCCCATCATCACGGCCGGCGCGTCCGGAGTGGCTGCCGCTTGCTCCTCGAAGAGATCGGCGATCGTCGCATCCCGAGGGTAGTCTCGGTCCGTGTCGTTCCGGTCGATCAGCAAGGACCGCCGCTCCACGTCCGTCAACATCTCCAACTCGGAGATCCGTTGGTCGGGATCGAGGACGGCGGCCCTCAGCAGTTGACGATAGTGCCCGGCGAACCGGACGATGGTGGCCGCGTCGAACAGGTCCGTGGCGAAGTCGATGCTCCCGGTGATGCCGCTCCCGGTCCGCCAGAGGTCGAAGACGACGT
>JBBSOM010000361.1:0-4234 GCA_038259715.1 Longimicrobiales bacterium | reverse complement strand
GCCCCCCCGCTCCCCCGCGCGGGCCCGCCCCCGCCCTGCCACGCCCCCCGGGCACCCCACCGGGCGGGCGCGCGGCTTTGGGGTTCTGGTCAGCACTCAGCCAAGAAGGCCATTGATGGGAGACGGTCTCAGCCGCCGCGGAACGATCCTGAAGGAGGGCCTCACCTTCGATGACGTCCTCCTCGTTCCCAACCATTCCCTGATCCATCCGAAGGAGACGGACGTCTCCTCGCGCATCACTCGCGACATCACCCTGCATGTCCCACTCCTCGCGGCCGCCATGGACACGGTGACCGAGTCGAAAATGGCCATTCAAATGGCGCGGGAAGGGGGAATGGGGATCATCCACAAGAACCTGCCGCCGGACCTCCAGGCCGAAGAGGTCGATCGGGTCAAGCGCTCCGAGAGCGGGATGATCCTCAATCCGATCACGCTCACGCCCGACGCCACGTTGCAGGACGCCCACGCGCTCATGGCGCGCTTCTCGATCAGCGGCGTGCCGATCGTGGAAGACGGGGGGCGACTGGTGGGGATCATCACGAACCGGGATCTCCAGTTCGAGACCGAACTCGGTCAACCGATCCGCGCCGTGATGACGTCCGACGAGCTCGTGACGGTCCCCGTGGGCACGACGCTCGACGAGGCCCGCAAGCTCCTCCACCGGCACAGGATCGAAAAGCTTCCGGTCGTGGACGCCGAGGGGAAACTCAGAGGACTGATCACGGTCAAGGACATCTTCAAGCGTCAGCAGTACCCGAACGCGTGCAAGGACGAGCACGGACGCCTCAGGGTCGGTGCGGCCATCGGCGCGTCGGTGAAGGACCTCGATCGGGCACGGATGCTCGTCGATGCGGGTGTCGACGTGCTCGTCGTGGACACGGCGCACGGACACTCGGAGAACGTGCTCAAGGCGCTCGGCCATGTACGTGAGCGCTATCCGGACATCCAACTCGTCGGTGGCAACGTCGGCACGGCCGAGGGCGCCAAGGCGCTCGTGGAGCGTGGCGCCGACGCGGTGAAGGTGGGTGTCGGCCCGGGCTCGATCTGCACCACCCGGATCGTGACCGGCGTCGGGCTGCCTCAGCTCACGGCGATCATGGACGCGGTCGATGGGGTCGAGGGGTCCGTGCCCGTGATCGCGGACGGCGGTATCCGCTACTCCGGTGACATCGTGAAGGCGTTGGCGGCGGGCGCCGAGTCCGTGATGATGGGATCGATGTTCGCGGGAACGGACGAGTCTCCGGGCGAGGCGTTCCTCCTCGAGGGCCGGCGCTTCAAGACCGTCCGCGGGATGGGGTCGCTTTCGGCCATGGAGGAGGGCTCCGCCGACCGCTACTTCCAGGAAGATCAGAAGGACGAGCGGAAATTCGTGCCGGAGGGGATCGAAGCACGGATCCCCTACAAGGGTCCGGTGTCCGATACCATCTATCAGCTCGTCGGCGGGCTCCGTAGCGGGATGGGGTACTGCGGCGCGGCCTCCCTGGCGGATCTGCGCGCAGGGGCCAGATTCATCCGGGTCACCATGGGTGGATTGCGAGAATCACATCCGCACGACGTGACGATCACGCGAGAAGCTCCCAACTACCGCATGTAAGCGGCCCCCGGGCCGGTTCGGAGATCGACATGAGCCACCTGTTCCCCATCCATCCGCGCCTCCTTCTCGGGCCTGGCCCTTCGCCGGTCTCGGACCGCGTTCTGCAGGCCCTGGCCCGGCCTACGGTGGGGCACCTGGACCCGCAGTTCCTCGCGATCATGGACGACGTGAACTCTCGGCTGCGTCGGGTCTTCGGGACGAAGAACCCGCTCACGTTCCCGGTTTCGGGGACGGGGTCCGCCGCGCAGGAGGCGGCGCTGGCCAACGTGGTCGAGCCAGGCGACGTGGCCATCATCGGGATCAACGGCGTCTTCGGGGGCCGGCTCGCCGAGATGGCGCGACGCATGGGGTGCGAGGTGGTCGCGGTGGAGGCGGAGTGGGGACGGATCATCGACCCCGAACGGATGATCGAGGCGCACCGCGAGCACCCACACGCGCGCGTCGTCGCGTGGGTGCACGCGGAAACCTCCACCGGGGTCCGGCAACCGCTCGATGAACTCGGCTCGTACCTCGCCGGTACGGACACGTTGTACCTGGTCGACACGGTCACGTCGCTCGGCGGCATTCCCGTCGAGGTCGACACCCACCACGTCGACATCGCTTATTCGGGCACGCAGAAGTGTCTGGGTGTTCCCCCGGGCCTCGCGCCGCTGACCTTTTCACCGCGTGCGGTGGAGCGGATTCGTACCCGCAGCCAGCCGTGTCAGAGTTGGTATCTCGACGCGGCGCTCCTGTCCGACTACGTCGGGGCGGGGTCGGCACGGAAGTACCACCACACCGCGCCGATCAATATGATGTATGCGCTCCATGAGGGTCTCGTGATTGTCGAGGAGGAGGGCCTGGAGGCCCGCTATCAGAGGCACCGCGAGATCGGCGACCTACTCCAGAGTGCACTCGGGGAGCGTGGCTTCATGATGTTCGCCGAGGAGGGGCATCGGCTGCCCCAGCTCACGGCGGCCATGCTCCCGACGGGTCTGGACGAGGGGCCTTTGCGGAAGCAGTTGCTGGAGCGACACGACATCGAGGTGGGAGGAGGCCTTGGGCCGGGCCAGGGCAAGCTCTGGCGAATCGGGCTCATGGGTGCTGGGGCGACGCGGGAGAACGTGGAACGCTTGTTGAGCGCGGTGGACGCGCTCCTGGACTAGGCATGCGGCGACAGATGGGCGTCATCTGTCGCCTCGGCGAGGCAGGGTCGAGCGCCAAAGGAGAGCGAATGGGAAGGTGGGCGGTGGCGTGGTGCGCGGTGGTCCTTCTGAGTGCGTGCGGTGGGCAGTTGCCGATCGCGCCGCCCCCGATGGCGCCCCCCGAGATCGATGCGGTCACCGTGCATCTACCGGCGGCACAACTCGAAGAGTCTCCCTTCCTGGATCCCGGTCCAGCGGTCCGGGATGCAATCCTCGCATCGCCGATGGCGCAGGATCCCGACTTTCAGCGCGAAGTGGAGCGGTGGGTTTCCTTCTGGGGCATAGCGGGAGCGCGCTGGTTCCCGGACTACCTGCGACGCATGTCGTGGTTTTCGTCCGCCGTGGATTCGGCGCTCGCGACCAGGGGGCTTCCGGCCTCGCTGCGGTACCTGCCGATCATCGAGAGCGGATACAGTCCCCGGGCTGTGAGCCCGGTCCGCGCGGTGGGTCTCTGGCAGTTCATGGCTCCGACCGCGCAGATCTACGGCATGTCGGTAGGCCCTCTCCTGGACGAGCGTCGTGACCCGTTCCAGTCCTCTGAAGCCGCCGGCGACTTCCTGTCCCGGCTGCACGACCAGTTCGGGTCCTGGTTCCTGGCACTGGCGGCGTACAACTCGGGTCCTTATCGCGTGCAGCGCCTGCTCGACCAGTACGCGCCGCTCGCACCCCGTTCCGATTCGTTGTACTGGATGATCCGGGAACACCTTCCACGCGAGACGCGGGATTTCGTGCCGAAGTTCTTCGCTGCGGTTCTCGTGGCGGAGAACCCCGAAGCGTATGGAATCATGGTGCCGACGGACTCCGCAGGGTTCGATTTCGACGAGGTCGATGTTCCCGACGCCACGACACTCGACGTGGTGGCGCAGGCTGCCGAGACGCCCCAGGCGGAGATCGAGCGCCTCAACCCGGAGGTCGTGCACGGGATCACGCCCCCGGAGCGTTCGACGACCCTGCGCGTGCCGGCCGGGAAGGGGTGGGTGTTCGAGGAGAACTACGCCAAGATTCCGCCGAGCGACCGGGTGACCTTCGTCGAGCACCGGATGTCACGCGGAGAAACGCTCTCCCACGTGGCTCACCGCTACGGCGTTCGCCTCAATGATCTGCGCGCTGCGAACCCCGACGTGAACCCGCGCCGTCTCCAGATCGGTCAACGCATCATCGTGCCCGTCGCGCCCAGGGCGCGCGGGAACTAGAAGCAGGTTGCAAGGACCTACACAGCGGGGATGGGTTTGCCGCCTACCGCCCCAGTGATGTGATCCCGGCGCCCGCTACCGGACATTGCCCGTCCCCGGAGGGAGGCCGACATTGAAGGCTTGACCAGCAAGCCCTTCTGGCCGAGATCCTGAGACTGCCGCCTGAGGAGCGAATCTCGCTTCTTGGCGAGGCATGGGATTCGATCGCCGCCAGCCCAGCCGAAGTGTCGATTCCCGAATGGCATGTCCAGGAACTGGAGCGT
>JBBSOM010000360.1:0-4235 GCA_038259715.1 Longimicrobiales bacterium | reverse complement strand
CCGGCGCTCGAGGAGAGCGGGCTCAAGGTGGGCGAGGACTTCTACCTCTGCTTCAGCCCCGAGCGTGTCGATCCGGGCAACGAGACCTGGCAGACCAGGAACACCCCGAAGGTGCTGGGAGGCATCACCGCGGCGTGCACCGAGGCCGGTGTGGCGCTCTACTCGCGCTTCATCGACACGATGGTCCCGGTGTCGTCGACCGAGGCTGCCGAAATGACCAAGATCCTCGAGAACACCTTCCGGGCCGTGAACATCGGGCTGGTCAACGAAACGGCGATCATCGCGGGTCGGCTCGGGGTCGACGTGCACGAGGTCATCGAGGCGGCCGCGACCAAGCCGTTCGGATTCATGAAGTTCACGCCGGGGCCGGGACTCGGTGGCCACTGCATTCCCATCGATCCGCACTACCTGTCCTGGAAGATGCGTACGCTGAACTACAAGACGCGCTTCATCGAACTGGCTTCGGAGATCAACGCGGAGATGCCGCTCTTCGTGGTCGGTCAGGTGCGCGAGGCGCTGAACGCGAACCGGAAGGCCGTCAACGGATCCCGTGTCCTGGTGCTCGGGGTCGCCTACAAGAAGGATATCGACGACCTGCGCGAGTCCCCGGCACTCGACATCCTCCGCCTGCTTCAGGCGGGTGGCGCGGATGTCCGCTACCACGATCCGTTCGTGACGGCGATCCACGCGGACGAGGAAGGGAGCCCCGAGTTGACCTCCGTGGAACTGACCGACGAGGCGCTGTCGGAGGCCGACGTCGTCGTCATCGTGACGGACCATTCCGTGTTCGACTACGAGCGGATCGTGGCGATGTCTCGCGTGCTGGTCGACGCACGCAATGCAACGCGGGGCGTGAAGGGGCGCACCGCTCCGGGTAAGTCGAGTTGGGTGGTGAAGACCGGGCTGGACTAGGTCTTGGACCGGTCCCGGACCACGGATTCGTACAGGTCGCGGTAGCGGCGCGCCCACGGCTCGACCGCGAAGACATCGGCAAGGCGCCGGCGCGCCGCGTCGGCGCGCCCTGCCGCCTCCGAGGGAGCGTCGAACACGGCGTCCAGTCCTCGCGCCAGAGCAGCCACGTCCCCCGCGGGCGCCAGCACGGCTTCGGACTCCGAGACCACGTCGGGGATGCCGCCTACCGACGTGGTCACCACCGGCGTGCCGGCCGACATCGCCTCCAGGAGCGACATGGGCGTCCCCTCCGTCCTTGAACTCATGAGCACGGCGTCGAACGCGCCGAGGTAGCGGCCCGCGCCGGGCACGACACCGTGCCAGCGCACACGGGACGTGAGGCCACGCCGCTCCACGTCGAGGCGGAGGTCGTGTTCCATGGGCCCTCCGCCGACCACGGAGAGACGCACGTCCGGCGTTTTCAGTGCCTCCAACACGCGGATGGCCAGGTCCGGACCCTTCTCGGGGCTCAGCCGCCCGACCCATCCCACCACGGGCGCGACGGGATCCAGGCCGAGTGCGGTCCGCGCTTCCGCTCGCTCGAGGGGGGGCTCAGCAGCTTGCCAGGCGTTCTGGATCACGTGGAGCCGCCGTTCGGGTACGCCGGAACGCGCGAGTTCCGCCCGAAGCAGGTCCGAAACGACGACCACCGCGTCGAACCTCCGGAGCCACCGCCGCTGGACCCACTCGTAGACCTTGCCCTTCCATCCGAAACCGGTGAAGCCGTGGACCGTGGAGACCGTCGCAACCCCGAGCGACGCCGCCACCCCCGAGTCGAGAACGTCCGAGCGGTAGCCGTGGGTGTGGAGCACGTCGGCACGCACTTCACGGAGAAGATCGCGGATCGCGCGCCGCTCCTCCCGGTAGGCCGTCGAGCGCAGCCTCAGGACGCGGGTGTGGACGCCGCTGGCCGTCAGCGTGTCCACGAACGGGTGGCGCTCGCGGTGCTCTCCGATGACCGGGACGATAGTCACCCGTTGTCCGGCCTCCATCTGCGACCGTGCGAGGGAGACGACCACCGACTCGAGGCCTCCGAAATCGGCGGGCGCGAGGACGTGGACGACCGAGGGTCGGCCTGCGGCGGCTTCGTCCATGGGACTAGCTCCGCCTGGCCCGCAACCCGGCCGCCCAGCATGCGAGGGCGTCCAGGCTGATCGTGGCGGGCACGTTGATCCTCGGTATGGCGTATGGGTCCGCTCCGGCGCTCAGTGCGCGATTGCCGAGCGCGAAGCCCGCGCTGTAGCCGGCCGAGCGCGCTGCGTCCCGTACACCCGGGCTCCAGAGTCCGTAGGGGTACGCCACCGATTCGGGTTCTCGTCCGAAGCGTATGCCGATCGAATGACGGGAGTCGTTCAGCTCACGGGACAGGGTGATCGGGTCCAGCGCCGCGAGGTTGGCGTGGCGGCTGGTGTGGGAGCCGATTTCGATGTCCCCTCCCACTGCCGCGACGACCTCGTCGCCGGACGCCGGAAGGAGCGATTCCGGCAGATCTTCGGTGCCGGCCGCCTCCGGAAGGGCGGCGGCCACTTCGTCGTGCAGGCCGTGATACCGCTCGAGGCAGGTACCGCGCGTTTCCGCCGTGAGGTGGCCGCGCTCCGCCAGGGTGTCCCACCACGTGCACCTCGGCCGTTCGAGAAAATCGGTGACGACGAAGACCGTGGCCGGGAGCGCACGCTTCCCCAGCAGAGGCAGGGCGTTCCGCAACACGCCCCGGTAGGCGTCGTCGAACGTCAGTGCCGCGGCGCCACCGACAGGTCGTCCTTCGCGCACCCGGCACACGATCTCCGCCAGCGGCAGGACGTGGTAGCGCGAGGACAACCAGGCGAGGATGTCGTCGAAGTGCTCCCGGTCCATGTGGAGCGAACGGTCCCCCCGGCCCGTCTCCTCCCCCTGGACCACGTTGTGGAAGCACAGCACCGGCGCCGAAGGACGCACGAGCCTCGCCAGGTACGGTGCGCCCGCGAGCGACAGGGTGCGATAGAGAAGGCGGGAAACGGGCATGTCGGGTTGCGAGAGGGGTAACCGGGCGAAGCCACGGAAGCGCTCACACTACCCGGATGGCCTTGCGCGGTCCAGTCGGGCTCCGGCGTTCCCCGGCGTTCCCCTTGCGCCGCCGACCCGAGATGGCAGCTTTGAGGCCGACACCTCCTGCCTTCTGCCCCTGGAGTTCTCCCGTGCCCGACCCCCGACCGCTCAAGGTCATGCTCGTCGCCGGTGCGCGACCCAATTTCATGAAGATCGCGCCCGTCCTGGAGGCATTCGAACAAGCCGGACACACGTCGGTCCTCGTGCACACGGGGCAGCACTACGACGACAAGATGTCCGCCGCCTTCTTCCGTGACCTCGACATCCGCGAGCCGGACCGGAACCTCGAGGTGGGGTCGGGCAGCCACGCGGTACAGACCGCCCGGATCATGGAGGCGTTCGAGCCGGTTCTGCTCGAGGAGCGGCCCGATTGGGTACTCGTGCCGGGGGACGTCAACTCCACGATCGCCTGCGCGCTCGTATGCGTGAAGTTGAAGGAGGAGACGGGTACGCGGTTGGCGCATCTGGAAGCCGGACTGCGCAGCTATGACTGGCGGATGCCGGAGGAGGTCAACCGGGTACTCACCGACCGCTGTTCCGATCTCCTGCTGATCCCGAGCCACGACGCGTTCGACAATCTCCGCGCGGAGGGCATCGCCGAAGACCGCGTCGCCTTCGTCGGCAACGTGATGATCGACTCGCTCCTCAAGAGGCTACCGCGCGCTCGAGAACTCGACGTCGCCTCGCGCATGGGGCTGTCGAGAGGCGGGTTCGTCCTGGCCACCCTCCATCGTCCGTCCAACGTCGACGACCGTGATGCGCTCGTCGCTTGTCTGGAGGGGCTGGGCACGATCGCGCGCGGCCGTCCGGTCGTGCTTCCGCTGCACCCGCGCACCAAGAAGCAGGTCGAATATTTCGGGATCACCGACGCGCTCGAACCGCTTCATGTGACCGCTCCGCTCCCCTACCTCGAGGCGTTGTCCCTCATGGATGCCGCCGGAGCCGTTGTCACAGATTCGGGTGGCGTGCAGGAAGAAACCACTGCGCTGGGGGTGCCCTGTGTCACGCTGCGCGAGCAGACAGAGCGGCCCATCACCATCGAAGAGGGCACGAACCGACTGGCTCCGTGGCCCTTGACCCCGGGGGGGATCGCCTCCTCCGCTGAAGAGGCCCTGGCGCGGGGTCGGGTCGGGGTCGGCGAACGGTCACCGGAAGGGTGGGACGGTCGCGCCGCGGAGCGTGCGGTGGAGGCGCTGATG
>JBBSOM010000359.1:0-4241 GCA_038259715.1 Longimicrobiales bacterium | reverse complement strand
CTCCTCGCGGGCCACCTCGCCGGCATTCGGCACTACAAGGGCATGGAGTTCGCGAGCAGCAAGCACTACGACGACGTGGTGGACGCGCTCGAGATCTTCGAGAACGACCCGCTCCAGAGTCCGCCCGGCGAGAAGTACTCGTACTCCACGTACGGCTGGAACCTCATCAGCGCCGTCATCCAGGGAGCGTCCGGCGTACCTTTCCTCACGTTCATGACCCAGGAGGTCTTACAGCCACTCCGCCTCCGGGAGATCGTCGCCGAGCACGCGGACAGCCTCATCATGGGTCGCGGCAGGCAGTATCAGCGCACCGACGACGGCCATCTGGTCAACGCGCCCTACGTCGACAACAGCAACAAGTGGGCGGGAGGCGGTTACCTGTCCACAGCCGCCGGACTGGCCCGCTACGGGTCGGCCTACCTGCAGCCCGACCTTTTCCTGACTCCGGAAACCGTCCAGCTCATGTGGGCCTCCCAGAAGACCACGGCGGGTGTCGAGACCGGCTACGGCATCGGGTGGTTCATCCGGACACGCGACGGACGTCGGGAAGTGTGGCACACGGGCGGTGCGGTCGGCGGAAGCACGATGCTTCTGATCCTGCCCGAAGACGGAGTGGTCGTGTCGATCCTGACCAATCTGGAGAACGCGGGCCCCGCAGGGCCGGCTCGTGAGATCGCAGACCTTTTCGTCGCCGCACGGTAGCGGTCCATGGCGTACTTTTTCCACACCAGAGCGGCGATGCTCACCGGCCTCTCCGGATTGACCGTTATCGTCTATGCGCTCTGGTGCGCCGCAAAGAAGAAGCCGCACGACCGGACCATGAAGCGGCTGGCGATCACGTTTCGCTTCCTCATGGAGGTGACGCTCTTCCTCGGAGTGGTGTTGATCATGACGCGCCACGGCGGGTTCAGCACGAACACGGGGATGCACGTCGTGATGATGGTCATGGCTGCGGCGGTCGCCCACGTGGTGCCGGCAGTCATGCGCCGCCGCCCCCAGGAGGAGCGGACCCCCCTCCCCTATGCGGTTGCGACCGCGATCTCCCTGGGTATCGCCGCGGTGGGCGTTTACGTTCTCGCGAGCGTGCGCACCACGCTGGGATGAGCACGGAGGGGCTGCTGCGGCCCATCCCATCGAACCTCAAAACGTCAGCAGTTTGGTGACCTTGGCGGTCAGCGCCCGCTCCAGCACTCCACCCGACGGCCCGAGTTGCCGCCGCTCGGTCAGAACCAGGAAGAAGTCCGAAAGCGGACCGTGGATCACGTTGAAGCGGGCGTACGTGATCATCTGATCGATATCCTGGTTGTACTGCACGTTCAGCGTCAGGAAGGCTCGGGTCGAGAAGGCATACTTGAGCCTGCCTGAGTACACGGACGAAGTGAAGGTCCCCTCCTGCAACATCAGTCGGTTGTAGTCGGCCGATCCGGTCACCGCGAAGCGGTTGCTCGCGAGCCACCGGAAACCGCCCCCCACCGAACGCCTGTCACCGCCGTAGTAGCCACCCCCGCTCACCGCGACGTTGGCCGAAAGCGACCGGCCGGCCGACGACTGGAAACGAACCTCACCCTCGTCGAAATCGTACCCTCCCGCGGGAATCGTCCCCCCGCTCACGTCGAAAGTCTTCTCCACCAGTTCGTAATTGCGGGTGATCGAACTCGTCAGCTTGGCTCCGTTGATGAAGTCGACCGAGAGCCCGCCTCGCACTTCCCGTGTCACGAGGGTGTCCCCGCTCAGGTTCGAGAAGTGGTGCACCTCGACATAGGGGTTCACCTCCTGGATGAACCGGATCGCGGGGTGCGGATGGATTCCGACCGTGGCGTACGTGTGCTCGATGTCGGTACGACTGACGAAGCCGACGCCCGGGTCGAAGTCATCGCCGATGCGCCGATAGAGCGCCGAGACGTCCCAGAAGCGGTCCCTCCACGCGGCCCCGAAACGCGTAGCCGTCTGATCGCCGGTGGCGCCGGGCGTCTGGGTACCGGCCAGGTAGGAGCTGAGAACGAGCGCACCGAGCAGATGGACGTTCGCGTCGATCCCGTAGCTGCGATTCCCGGGCGCATTGCTTCCGCCCACCGCGGAACGGTCGATGAACATCGCGCCGATATCCGATCCGTTGGCGACCTTCCGGCGAACACGGACCACGGCGAAGTTCTCGCCTGGCAAGGTCTCGACGGCCTGTGTGCGCATGTCCAACATGCCCACATCCCACGCGCCGACGCTCCCGCTCAGCCGACTCCCCACGAGGATCGGCACAGGTTGTCCACCGACCAGCCCGATGCGCCGCGAATGGAAGAGCTTGAAGTCGCTCAACGAAGCGCCCTGCCGATACTCACGTTCGGTCTCGTCACCGAAATTGAATTTCCCGGAGTTCTCGACGAAGAAGTCCCGCTGCTCCGGGAAGAAGAGCGGAAAGCGGGTCAGATTCACGCGCTCCTGATCGACCTCCACCTGACTGAAGTCGGTATTGTAGGTCAGGTCCAATGTGAGACCCGGAGTCACGCCGTACTTCACGTCGAGGCCGGCGTCGGCGCTGTTGCCCGTACGCTCCGGGACGAGGCCACTCCCGGACTGGTTGCCCGCGACGATGTACGGCTTGGCCATCAGGTTTCTGACCGAAGGGATGTCCTGGATGCCGTAGAGCGTTCCCGCCTTCGACATGCGGTGCGCGGCGTCCCTGCGCGGGAGTGGCGCCCAGTACGAATCCTCGTTGACGCGGCGTACGCGCCTCAGAAGGTTGAGTCCGAAGACCTGTTCGGGCCGGGACCCGTCGTAGCGCACCGCGGACCAGGGAATGCGTACCTCCACGCTCCACCCGTCGTCGTGGAGCGCGGTCTTCACCTCGACGGGGACGTCGAACCCGAAGTCCTCGCTACGGCTGTCGTCGAAGGTCTGGCCGTCCCGGTACGCCCCGTACGGGTTGATGAGGAACATGATCGAGTTCCGGCGATCCAGGAACGTGTCCAGCGTGATGCCGAAGATGTCCGCGTCCCGGGTGGACAGCGAAGGAAAGTCCCGTTCCAGGCTCTGGACCACGTACTCACCCGCGTGCGAGTCGAACAGCATGGCGCCCACGTAGAGCGCGTGGTCGTCGTAGAGGATCCTGACCTCCGAGCGCTCCGAGGCCAGGCGCCCGGCGTTCGGCTGGGACTGGACGAAGTCGGTGAGAAGCTCCGCCTGCGTCCAGACTTCGTCGTCCACACGACCGTCGATCGTCGGCGGGGAGGCAGTCCGCGTCGCGTGCGCGACCGGCCTGGGGTACGCCTCGGGATCAGTCAGGGAACCCCGTTCGGGATACGGCGCGTTCGCCGGCTTCGCCTGATTCGCCTGTTGGGCGCGGGCCCCCATCGGATGGAGCGCCAGAACCAGACCGAGCACGACCCAGCGGCCCAGTGGACGTAACGTGTGCAAAGGAAGAGTCGAACTCATGAACAGGTCGGCGATGCGAGGGGGAAGGAACGGCGCGCAAGAAAGCACGTGCGCGGACAGAACGCCAGCCGCCCCAGCCAGCGACCCCAAATAGACTCGCAAGAGGTGGCCGACGTTGACGCCCGGCCCCTCCCTGCCCGAGCTTGCGCCGCAGTTCTTCGACGAGCGTACGGTCAGCCCCTCCGATCCACGAAACTCCGGTGCCCATCCCCGCAACGCCCCAACCCATGCCTGCGCCCGATGCGGCGCCCGGAACACCGAGTTCGCCCGGGCCGGACGATCTGGGCGTGGTCATGGGCGGGGGCGGCGCCCGCGCGGCATACCAGGTCGGCGTGCTTCGCTTCCTCGCCCGGCAGTACCCCGACATCGACGTGCCCTACATCACGGGGGTTTCGGCCGGGGCCATCAACGCGGCCATGCTCGCCTCCCACCACGGCACGCTCCGCCAGTCCGTGGAGGAGCTGACCCAGCTCTGGCGGCACCTGACCGTCGAGGATGTGTTCCGCGTCGACGGTCGGTCGCTCGGGTGGAACGTGCTCCGGTGGTTGCGCCAACTGGCATTCGGCGGTTTCGGCGGCGCCACACGGGTCCGTGGCCTCGTCGACACGCAGCCGCTGCGCGAGTACCTCACCGACGTTCTTCACGCGGTGGACGGCGAACTGAACGGAATCCAGTACAAGCTCGAGCGCGGGCGACTCAAAGCCGTCGCGATCAGCACGTCGAGCTACACGACCGGGCAGTCGGTGACGTGGGTGCAGGGGCAGGACATCCACGAATGGGAACGCCCGCATCGCAAGGCGGTGCGTACCGCGTTG
>JBBSOM010000358.1:0-4241 GCA_038259715.1 Longimicrobiales bacterium | reverse complement strand
TCTTTCGCATTCTTTCCTTCCGTGCCCGGTCCATGGCCAGGAAGTCCCGTCGATCCCTGCCGTTGTCGCAGCTCGGATACGAGGGCGACGCCCTTCCGGGCCTTCCCCTCTTCCGCCGGCCACCGGTTCAACCGGACGCCGGGCTCATGGCCAAGGAGGACCGCCGGAGGATCGCCTCCGTCGTCAAGGACATGCCCCGGCCACAGAGAAATGTCCTGCTGCTGCGTGCCCGAGGGCTCGCCAGCGACGAGGTGTCCGACCGGCTCGACATCAGTGGCGCCAACGAACGAGTGCTGCTCCACCGCGCCCGGGCGCGCCTACGGCGTGAGCTCGTCCAGTCGTGATCGGAGGACGGACCACACCCCCTTGAATCCATTATTGATCATATTATCATGATGAAGTGATTTATCCCTTCAGGCAGGCTCGTTGACTCTTTCCCAGACCACGGTCTACGCGATCAAGGCAGTCCTGCATCTGGCCGAGGCCGGAGAGGAAGGCCCGGTCCGCGTGCAGGACATGGCCGGCGCGCTCGGGGTCCCGAGGAACTACCTGTCCAAGATCCTGCATACGCTCGCCAAGGCCGGCCTTCTGGTCTCCACGCGGGGCCCTCACGGAGGATTCCGCCTCGGAATGGACCCCGCGGACCTGACCCTCGTCCAGTTGATGGAGCCGTTCGAGGAGATCCTGTTGGAGCCTGGCTGCTTGCTCGGTAGCGAGCGGCTGGATGCCGCGTTGCCCGCCCCGGTGCGCGCACGGTGGAAGGGCGCATCCGGAGCGATGCGGTCGTTCTTCGGAGAGACCACGGTGCGCGACCTCATCGGCCCCAGCAAACGCAATGCCTGAAGTACCTGATAACCCGCAACTGATTGCTGACCACCAGCACCTGGAGGAGTACATATGAACGCGAAGAAGGGAAGCCTCATCGTCGGAGTCCTGTGCACGCTTGGCGCCCTGGCTGCCTGCGGCGGCGAAGGGAACAAGGGGGGCGCCGGATCCGACGCCGCCACGAACGCGGCGGCCGGGAGCGAGAGCGTGACCGTCACGGCCGATGCCCGCCAGCAAGCGCAGCAGATCTTTTCGACCCGTTGCGCGGCCTGTCACGGGGCGGAAGGACGCGGAGACGGCCCCGGCGCGGCCGGCCTGGATCCGAAACCCCGCGACTATCACGACATGGCGTGGCAGGACAGCGTCACGGACAAGGAGATCGAGTCGGTCATCGTCTACGGCGGCAGCGCCGTGGGCCGGAGTCCGGCGATGGTGGCCAACCCGGATCTCGGCAGCAAGCCGGATGTGGTGGCTGCGCTCCGTGAGATCATCCGTGCGTTCGGGAAGCAGAAGTGACGCCCGCGCCCACGATCAATCCAAAGGAAGAGACCAGGCTCATGAAACGTCAAAGCCGGAAGGGCCGCCTCGGCGGTCGACTGCTGGGATTGGCCGCGGTCGCCACCCTGGCCGCGTGCGGCGGGAGCGACGACGGGGCCGGCGGCGCGTCGGTGCAGGACCTGATGCGCGCCAGGAATCTGAGCGAAGCCGACGTGGTGGCGGCGCTCAAGACCTATACGCCTACCGGACGGATGGATCCCTTTGTGATGTTCGCCTCGGGCGGGCACAGCGGACAGGTCATCGTCATCGGTGTCCCGTCCATGCGGATCCTCAAGTACATCGGTGTCTTCACCCCGGAGCCCTGGCAGGGCTACGGTTTCGACGACCAGACGCGGGAGCTGCTGAAGAAGAGCTCTCCGGAGGGAAAGAGCCTGACGTGGGGCGACAGTCACCACCCGGCCCTGTCCGAAACCAACGGCGACTACGACGGGAAGTTCCTCTTCATCAACGACAAGGCCAACGCCCGCATCGCCGTCATCAGCCTCGAGGACTTCGTCACCACCCAGATCGTGCACTCGCCGATCCTGGGGACGGATCACGGCGGATCGTTCGTCACGCCGAACACCGAGTACGTCATCGAAGGTGGACAGTATCCGGTCCCGCTCGACGGTGAGTACGCTCCGATGTCGGAGTACAACGACACGTACCGCGGCGCGGTCATGCTGTGGAAGTTCGACCGCGACAACGGACGCATCGATGCGTCGCAGTCGTTCGCCATAGAGTTGCCGCCGTACATGCAGGACCTCTCGGACGCCGGGAAACTGGCCAGCGACGGGTGGATGTTCATCAACTCGTTCAATACCGAGCGCGCCACCGGCGGCAACATGGACAACGAGCCGCCGCTCGAGTCCGGCGCCTCCCAGAACGACATGGACTACCTGCACGTCATCAACTGGCGGAAGGCGGTCGAGGTCGCGGCGCAGCCGGGCAAGACGCACGACGTCCAGGGCGTCCGCGTGATCCCGTTGGCGACGGCCGTCGAAGAGGGTCTTCTCTACTTCGTCCCCGAGCCCAAGAGCCCGCACGGCGTGGATGTCACCCCGGACGGGCAGTACATGGCCATCTCGGGCAAGCTCGACACCCACGAGACGGTCTACTCATGGTCGAAGATCAAAGAGGCCATCGACGCCGGGAACTTCGAGGGTACGGACCCGTACGGCGTGCCGATCATCGGCTTCCAGACCGCGCTGCACGGCCAGGTGGAGATGGGCCTCGGGCCGCTGCACACGCAGTGGGACGACCAGGGCAACGGCTACACGTCGCTCTTCATCGAGTCGAAGATCGCCAAGTGGTCACTGGCCGACATGAAGGTCATCGAGAAGATCCCCGTCCACTACAATATCGGCCACCTGGCCACGCCGGAGGGCGACACCCAGCACCCCAAGGGCCAGTACGTGGTCGCGCTGGACAAGTGGGCCATCGACCGCTTCAACAACGTCGGGCCGCTCATGCCGCAGAACATGCAGCTCATCGACACCCGGTCGGCGCCGATGCAGTTGCTGTACGACCTGCCCATCGGCCTGGGTGAGCCGCACTACGCGCAGATCATCAGCGCGGACAAGCTGAACGCCAAGCAAATGTACTCGCCGGTGGGCGAGAACCAGGTCACCCACGCCGCCGACCCCTACGCGATCACGACCGAGGCCGACGCACGCGTCGAGCGACACGGTGGCGTGGTGGACGTCTACATGACCGCGATCCGGAGCCACTTCAAGCCGGACAGGGTGGAAGTGAACCGGGGAGACACCGTGCGCTTCCACATCACGAACCTCGAGCAGACGCCGGACGCCACCCACGGGTTCGGGCTCGGCAAGTACGACGCCAATCTCAGCCTCGAGCCGGGCAAGACCGCCAACGTCACGATCGTCGCCGACGACGCGGGCGTCTTCCCGTACTACTGCACCGAATTCTGCTCGGCGCTGCACCTGGAGATGATGGGCTACATGCTCGTCAAGTAGCTCCTGCGGCGGACCCCGGGTCGGCCCTGTGCCGACCAAGCGCCGGCCCGGGGCCACGCGACACCATCTACATTTCACACGAGCGAGCGGAACGATGGGCAGGCCGACAGACGTCCGGAAGGTCGCCATGATCGGCACGGTCATCGTGGCCGGCTTCGTCAGCGTCGCGTGCGGGGGTGGGGCGGTTGGGGGCCCGGTGGCAGCCGGTATCGTCGGAGGCGCCGCAGCGCCGGGATCCCCCGACTTCACCTGCCCGACGGACGCACGGCGGGTGGCGGTGGGCGCGGTGCTGCAAGCCGTCATCGACTCGGCCGCTTCGGGCGAGGTGCTCTGCCTCTCGTCGGGACGGTACGAAGGCCCGGTGGAGATCCACGCGCCCCTGGTCATCGGTGGACCGGCCGACGCCGTGATCCACTCCGACAGCTCCGGCACCACCGTGCGCGTCCTCGCCGACCATGTGGTGCTCACCGGCTTCACCGTGGACGGCAGTGGCCGGCGCTACGACAAGATGGACGCAGGCGTATACCTGAGCGGCCGGGGGCTCGAGGTGCGTGGCCTCACCGTACGCGACGCGCTGTTCGGCATCATAGTCGAGCGCTCCGACAGCGTGACGATCGTGGACAACCGGATTTTCGGGCTGGCGGAGCTGTCGGTGGGCATACGCGGTGACGGGATCCGGCTCTGGGAGGTGCGAACCTCCTTCGTCGGACGCAACCACCTCGAGGACTCACGCGACATCCTCGTGTGGTATTCGCCGGGCAACCGCATCGCGGGCAACACCGTTCTGCGCAGCCGCTACGGCACGCACTTCATGTACTCCGACGACTGCGTGGTCGAGGACGCCGAGTACCACGAGAACATCGTGGGCGTCTTCATCATGTACTCCCGCGGAATCACTCT
>JBBSOM010000357.1:0-4263 GCA_038259715.1 Longimicrobiales bacterium | reverse complement strand
TCGCCGGTATCATGGCGGGCAAGCGCACCGCCGACCTGATCCCGCTTTGCCACGCGTTGCCGGGCGCGAGCGTCCAGGTCACGCTGGACGTGGACGAGTCCCTTCCGGGCGTCACCGCGCGAGCCGAGGCGCGCATCGTCGGCCAGACAGGCGTGGAGATGGAGGCGCTCACGGCCGTGTCGGTCGCCCTGCTCACGGTGTACGACATGGTCAAGGCAGTCGACCGCGGGATGCGAATCGAGGCGGTGCGCCTCCTGCACAAGGACGGGGGGCGCACCGGCGTCTGGGACGCTGATGAGGAGGGGTCTGCCCGCTAACCTGCCACTCGCGCCGGGTGCTTTCGCATCATCCATATCCATGTCGTCGGCGGGCAGGCGTTGTACGCTGGGAACATGAAGGGGTTGCCCCTATCCGTGCCTACAACGAGCGGCACACCCTTTCGATGCGGCATCATTACGTTCGCCAGCACCGTCTCGAAATCGGCGCAGCAATCAAACCGAGGGAAGTGGGCGCGAGACCTCGGCGCGCGCAGGGCGTCGATTTGCTCGGCCGACGCCGTCAAACGAGAATCGACGCTAACGTTTCGCGGCAAGCTGGACATGACCCGGCTTCCGACGAAAAGGCGTTTCCCGCCACCTACGTTTCCGGGCTCGAGCATGGCCGTGGTGGAGACGACCCGAGCCGAAGGGCTGTACCCATGGAAGAAAGGCACAGCGCCTTGGCTGGTAGTAGGCGACCCGGCCTCAGCGCTCTGCTCGACCCACAGGTAGCCCAGGTGATCGAGCCTCAGATGATCGAATGCTGGCAAGGTGGTGTGCTTGGGCATCGTCTCGAAGCGAGCCCGGACCTCGCCTAGCCGCTCCGGCGTGTTCCTTGGACCATGCACCATACGCACGCCACTGGTCTGCCTCGCTCACCACGCGCTGGGTGCCGATCATACGGACATCGTGGACAAGGTGACCGGATCGGTCGTAGTAGCTGAGATCAAATTCCTCGTTCCACCCTGTCACCAGAACGTCTCCCGCTATCGCGGTTCGCTGTTCGCTGTTCGCGGGCGAGTGGTGGCGACGAGAACGATCGCCGCGAGCCGTCGATCTCGATCCACGCTTCGCCGCCCCGAAATTTACCGATCGTGTCCAGCAGCACCCCGGCGGTCGTGTACCGCACGAACGCGTAGTCGCCCAAGTCGAGTCCGGACCTTAACGCCGTCTCCCGTACCCGACCGTCCGCACCCTCTGCGAACGTTCGACCCGTGAGGTCTCCGTCGCGAAACACAAGGGCGTCGCCGAGGCGCCCCAATAGCTCCGGCGACCGAGGCCGGCTTCCCTGGATTCGGAAGCTCCGTGCGTACGATCCAGTCGAAGACCGTGATCCGCGCTGCGTCCTGTACCAGAATCGAATCGCCGTCCAAGACGACCGCCTCTTGCGGATTCCTCATCTCGCCCGGGCCGTCACCGCCGCCGCCGAACGATGCCAGGTACTTCCCATCCGAAGCGTAGACCCGAAATTCGGATGTCCCGGCGTTCAGGATCACCACACGGCCGTCCACCATGCGCTTCGCCCACGAGACAAGGTACAGCGTGTACGCGGGGTCACCCTCGACGCTACCGATGGCCACACGCGGGGTCGAGGACAAGCGCCACGCCGGGACGGTCGACCAGATCGCACGCGAGGGATCGTTTCTCACTACGGGAACGGACTGACCGGCCACCGGCTCGACGATCAGGTGCACGCCGAGCAAGAGGACGCTGCCAACCGAAGCGTGGGTGATTCGCATTTGGGCTCCACTGTGAGCCAGATCGCTGCTGTCCAACGCTGGCATTCCGCGACCGGACCATGATGCAGACCTCGAGCGCGAGCCGCCAGGCGAGTGCTCGCGATCCCGCAGCCTACCCGGTCAGATGCAATTCGAACTCACGCGGCGGCCTCGTCCATCTCAGCGGCTCCCCTCGGGCATCCTGAAGAGCATCACGCTCTGAGTGTCTGTCGCCGGGTCACGTACGACACCGACGATGTAGTCGTCCGTCATGAAGGGCGCTGTGTCCGCGACAAGCAGTGCCTTCAACATCACCGTGCGGAGCGGCTCACCGGAGGCGTCGAACACGTCGAAGTACGTCGCACCGTCCTCCTGCCCTGGCGGGGGCCACCTCCGAAGCCAGATGCGGCCTCGTAGATCCACGCGGATGCCCATGATTGCCGGGAGGACGTCGGGTAGCCTGCCGCTGCGAGCCATATCCGACATCCCGCGGACCTGGGCGAGTGGGACCGGAATCGAGTCGAGGCGCGCGCGAAATGCGAACCCGCTGTCACGTGCCGCCTCCGCCGGGACCGGGCGCGACGAGACCGGGAGATCGATAATCGTGCTGGAGTCGCCTTCGGCACTCCACTCCGTGACCCGGTACCGATCTCCCGGCGTCGCGACGATAGTACCCTCGACCGTGATGTCCCAGCTCGCCAGCGGCTCGAACGGCGCCCGGTTTACGCCGCGGAGGTTGAGACCCCCCTCATCGCTCACGAGGTAGGACGCCTGGGCCGTATTCTTCAGGTTCGCGAGTGCAGGCACCGCAACGGTGTCGCCCGTTGGACCCGCGGAATCCACGACTTCGTAGAAGTAGCCAGCACGCTCTCCGGTCCGGAACACCCACACGTACGCGAGATGATAGTACAGTCGCCCGTCGGCTCTTCCGCGCCCGAATCCGTTGATCGAGCCCAAGGGCGTTGTGCGGACGACCCGGATGTCACCCCCTTGCCGGGAAACGGGGGCAAACACGGTCAGCCGCGTCATGTCGCGAACGTAGACCAAGCCGCTCGGGTCCAGGGTGATGTCATTCGGATATCTGAACTCTCCCGGCCCTTCGCCGGCTTTACCCATCGTGGCGAGGAACCTCCCGGATCGGTCGTACGCACGAACCGTCGCCCCGATCCGGTCCGCCACGTAAACCGTCCCATTCGCACCCACGGCAACCCCCGAGACGTTCCCGAACAGGTATTCCGGCGGCCCCGCGAGTGCGCCAATGCGGGCAACGAGCTCGGCCTCGACGGTATCGGCCGGCAGCGACCGCTCTGCCAGCGTCGATTCGGATGCGCAACCACCCACGGCGACCAACAGCAAGAGGAGGGCGTGCCTATTCGTCATCGCTTCCCTCCCCCCGGGCCGTTGGAGACGCGGCGTGGGCCGGCTGCTGATTCCACCCCTTTCTGTCGAGACGGCGCGAAGTTGATTGGGAAGCGCGCCCATACCGCCACGGGGATGCCTTCCACCATGCCCGGGATGAACGTCGCTTCGTGCAGCACGCGTGTGGCAGCCTCGTCGATGGTGCGGCTTCCCGAACTGCGGTCCACTCGGGTTTCGTCCACGGTGCCGTCCTCCCGGACATGGGCACGGACGCCGATCGTGACGCGCCGGTCGAGGTGCAGCACCTCTGCTTCTCGCTGCAGGAGCGATGCGAGAAGGTCCTTGTCGCGGAAGACCGGTGCGCATGCCCGAAAGTGTGTAACGCGACGGGGTCGGAACCCGGCCTCGTCCCCCAACACCACGTAGATACGGGTGTTCGGCTCGAATCGCGGCCTCACCTCGGCACGGAGACTCGCCCCGAGAACCTCCTTGGCCGAGTCTGAAGCCGATCGAGATTGGATCACCACGTTCGCCAGGTCACCCACGGAGTCGTAGGCGAGGGTGGCCAGCAGGAGTTCGGCGTGCGTCGCCCAGCGCGCCTCGACGCGTCGTAGGAAGGCGGCTGAATCGACAAAGTCGGTCAACGCGCCCCCGGAACGCCAGGAATCGGACCGGCAGTGCTCCGACGTTGAGGTACCTGCGGACGCGCAGGCTGCAAGGGACAACGACAGCAGCCCGACTCGGAGCAGCCTCATGCCTCTTCTCGTCACCGCCCGCCTTACCTCTCCGCTTCACAAGCTGACAACAACTTTGAAATTCTGCTGCCGAACCATGATGCCGATCCGGAGCGCAAGATGCCAGGCGAGTGGTCCGGGCCGCGCATCTTACCCGGCCAGCCGCAATTCCGAAACGTGCCCCCCCGGGCGTGTGGAGTGTCGCAAGAAGGAAGGTCGACCAACTGAACCAGGCCGACGCCCCACCGGACCCTCGGATGCCGCCCTCGAAGGCGACCGGAGAGGGCAGCACGGCATTCGGATCAACGATCCGTTCGGGGGAGCCATGAAGGAGTCGACAAGACCCGGACTCTGCGCGTCGTACCAGTCGCGAGCCAGAGAGACGTCCGCGCCCGCCTCCGTTCGGAAGCGGAC
>JBBSOM010000356.1:0-4264 GCA_038259715.1 Longimicrobiales bacterium | reverse complement strand
GTTCCCGGGCACACCTATCCCGCGGTCGACGCGCCGTGGGCGCCTCCGGGAGAGTACACCGTGCGACTGACCGTGAATGGGCAGACCTTCACGCAGCCCCTTTCGCTCCGACTCGATCCGCGGGTGAAGACGTCGCCGGCCGAACTGCACCACGTGGCCGTGCTGTCCCGGGAGATGTACGACGGTGCCGTCGCGGCGCACGCGGCGTATGACGACGCCCGCGCGCTGCTCCAATCCGGCAACCTCAGTGCCTCCGCCAAAGAGCGTCTCGAGGCGATCGCTCCGGCGCCGGCCCCGAACACCGGCGGCGGCTTCTTCCGAAGCGGCCCGGTCGGACCCCCGACGCTCGAAAGCGTGAGCCGGTCGATGATGAGCGCGGCCATGGCCATGCAGGAGGCCGAGACGGCCCCGACCAACAAGCAGGTCCAGGCCTGTGTGGACGCGCGAGCCCAGTACCAGGACATCATGCAGAAGTGGGGGGCGCTCAAGTCGGGCGGACAGTAGCCCCGCGCCGTTGGGCGCCAGCGGTCCGCGTCAGGATTGGGCGGACCCGGTAGGATGAAAGTCGATGCGTGCGCCCTTGCTCCAGCAACTGAGGCAAGGGCGCCCGGTTCGTTACCGCTCGATGGGCGCCCGCACCAGGTTGCCCCACTCCGTCCAGGACCCGTCGTAGTTGCGCACTTTCGGGTAGCCCAGCAGGTGGTGCAGCACGAACCAGGTGTGGCTGGACCGCTCCCCGATGCGGCAGTACGTCACCACGTCCGTATCCGAGGACAGGTCGTGTTCGCCCTCGTAGATCGCGCGCAACTCCTCCGCGCCGCGGAACGTCGCGTCGTCGTTGGCGGCCCGTTTCCAGGGCACGCTGCTCGCTCCGGGAATGTGCCCGCCGCGGAGGGCGCCCTCCTGCGGGTAGTCCGGCATGTGTAGCAGTTCGCCGCTGTACTCCTGGGGCGAACGGACGTCGACCAGCCGTCCCCCACCCTTCACGTGCTCCATGACGTCGTCGCGGAAGGCGCGGATGGGCGCATCGTCGCGTGCGGTCACCGGGTACTCCGTACGTGGCCGTTGGGGCACGTCCGTGCTCAGGTCGCGGCCTTCATCGATCCACTTCTTCCGGCCTCCGTCCAGGAGCCGCACATCCGGGTGCCCGAAGAGCGTGAAGACCCAGAGCGCGTATGCCGCCCACCAGTTGAAGTTGTCTCCGTAGAAGACCACCGTGGTGTCCCGTCCAATGCCCTTCGCCGCCATGAGCTCCGCAAAGGCCTCACCGTCCAGATAGTCCCGCGTGAGCGCGTCGTTGAGGTCCATGTGCCAGTCGACCTTCACGGCGCCCGGTATGTGACCCATGTCGTACAGGAGCACATCCTCGTCAGATTCGACCACCACCACGTCGGCATCGTCCAGGTGCTCGGCCAGCCAGTCGGTGGAGACCAGTCTGTGCGGGTCGGCATACTGTTGAAAGCGAGGGTGGGGATCGTAGGGGGCAGTCATGGGTCCTCCGAAGTGCAAGTCGCGCGGTCGGGGTCTCCGCCGTCCGCAGCGGGTACCCTCCGTCGGAACCCTGGTTCGATCGAGAGGTAGCCGATGCATGAGCCTACCCGACCGCCTCTCCCGGATCGTGGACCGTTTCCAGCGTGCCCCCAAGGACCTGCGCGTACAAGCGCTCCTCCAGTTCGCAAAGAAGCTTCCACCGCTTCCGGACGAGTTCCGGAACCACGCGGGCCTGGAGCAGGTCCACGAGTGCCAGACGCCGTTCTTCCTCGCGACCCGCGTCGACGAACAAGGCGCCGTGCACCTCTTCTTCGAGGCCCCGCCAGAGAGCCCCACCGTGCGGGGCTTCGCCGGGATCCTGCACGACGGACTCGAAGGCGTACCATGGCAGGAGGTCCTGGAGGTCCCCCAGGACTTCTACGCGACGATGGGGCTCGAGACCGTGGTGTCGCCCCTCCGCCTGCGCGGCATGAGCGCGATTCTGGGTCGACTCAAGCGTCAGATCCGCGAGCAGACGGAGTAGCGGACGCTTCCCTGAGTTCTATAACGATGTTATACATCCCGTCGACTTGTATGACAGCGTTATACATCATGGGAGACCCTCCATGTCACCGACGGTTCTCGGACACTTCGAACACCAGGTCCTGCTGGCCATCCTTCGACGCGGGTCGGAGGCGTACAGCGTCGAGATCGTAGCGGAGCTGGAGCGCCACACCGGACGCGAAGTCGCGACGGCAGCGGTGTTCGTCTCGCTCCAGCGGATGAGCGCGAAGGGACTGCTCGACGACCGCATGGTCGAGCCGGGCGAGAACGGTGGCCACGCGCGCCGCTACTTCCACCTCACGGACGGCGGCATGGAGGCGCTCCGCGAGTCGCGTCGCAGCCTCCTCGATCTGTGGAGCGGGGTGGAAGCGGCGCTCGACGAGCCCACGGCGTAGTCGCCATGTCCGAACATGATGGACAACCCCAGTCCCCTGTGCTCGCCCGGCGCATCCTGGCGCGCCTCCTCGGCAGATCGGACTACGGCACGCACGGCGGCGCGGGCCGCGACAAGGACGTGGAACGAACGCTCGAAGCGCTCTTTCTCGAGCGCGTCCATCGGAGCGGGCTTCGCGCCGCGCGTCGTTGGTACTGGCGCCAGGTGGCCGGCTTCGTGCTGCGCTGGCGCGCATTCCAAACGGGAACGGGAGGAGGGGGCACGATGGAGAACTGGACGAGGAACGTCACGCTCGCAGTGCGCTCATTGAGCCGAGCACCGGCCTTCACGCTGCTGGCGGTCCTCACGCTCGCGCTGGGGATCGGAGCCAACACGGCCATCTTCAGCGTGATCCGGGGATCCCTGCTTGCACCCCTGCCCTATGCCCACCCCGACCGTCTGGTCTGGCTCTCCGACGGGCACGCTGACGCGAACGGAGCGTCCGTCAACCAATCCGTACCCAACTTTCTGGACCTGCGCTCGGGCTCCAAGCTGATGAGTTCCGCCGCGGTCTACCGGGTCCTAGACGGCAACCTGGCTTCCGACGCAGGCGCCGCGCGGGTTCCCATTCTGTACACATCCTCGGAGTTGCTCGGCGTGCTCGGTGTGGCCCCCGCACGGGGCCGAGACCTGACCGCTTCTGACGACGACGTGGGGGCAGAGCCCGTGGCGCTCCTCGGGGACGGACTCTGGAGGGACCGATTCGCGGCCGATCCATCGGTCGTCGGCACGACCACCATCGTCGATGCCCGGCCTGTCCGGATCGTCGGGGTGCTGCCCGCGACGTTCTCGTTTCCCGATGACCCCGGCATGGTCATGGACATGCAGCATGTGGGGGCTGAACTGGGCCGAAGCCAACGGGGCTACTTCGGCATCGGGCGCCTGGCGCCGGGCGCCGACCTGGCGAGCCTGCGGGCCGAGCTCCAGGGCATCTTCGCCGGCCTCGTCGAGGCGTTTCCGGACGCGAACAAGGACTGGTATACATGGGCCGCGCCCCTGCGGGAGCGTATCGTGGGCCGGAACCGGAACTCCCTGCTGCTCCTGGGAGGCGCCGTCGCGCTCCTCCTGCTCATCGCGTGCGTGAACGTCGCCAACCTGCTCCTGGTGCGCGCGGCACGTCGGCATCGGGAATTGGCCGTGCGGTACTCGCTCGGTGCACGGGGCTCGGCGCTTGTGTCGCTCTTCCTTTCCGAAGGGCTCGTGCTGGCGTGCGCCGGCGGCGTGTTGGGGATCGCCGCCGCGTACGGAGGAGTCGAGCTGCTCGTGGCGCTCTACGGCGGATCGCTGGCGCGCGCCGACCACATCGGCATCGATGGCGGCGTGCTCGCGTACACGCTGGTGACCACGCTTGCCGCGGGCATTATGGTCGGTCTGGCTCCTCTCGTACGCGTCCGTCCGCACGAACTGCAGCTACACCTCAAGGAAGGGGCACGCGGATCGACCGGCCGGGGCAGCAAGGTCGGGCGCGCGCTCGTCGTCGTCGAAGTGGCGCTCTCCGTGCTCGTGGTGGCGGGAGCGGGCCTCCTGGCCAAGAGCATGTGGCGCCTCCAACAGGTGGACCTCGGCGTCCACGGCGCGGACCGCGTGATGACCTTCACGCTCTCGCTGCCGGCAGCGTCGTATCCCGACGGGGCCTCCATCCAGCGCTTCGTTGACGACATCGAGCGCCGGATCGACGAGACACCGGGCGTGCGCGACGTCGGATTCGTGAACCGCCTCCCGCTGCTCGGAGGCGACAACACCCGGGTCTCGGTATTCGGCGATGAGACGCGGGGCGCCGACTTCACGTCGATGCGT
>JBBSOM010000355.1:0-4269 GCA_038259715.1 Longimicrobiales bacterium | reverse complement strand
TGAGCACGCCTGTCAGGTACCGCCCACACCGACAGCGAGCCTCTACCGGAATACCGGTCGCGGACCGCGCCGCCGCCCCCAATCGTGAGCTTCTTCGACCCACTATATCTTGTGTCCACTTGAGTTAAGCAAATAGCCCACCTCCGCGAATCGGCGCAGCAGCGTCTGAACCATGGATTCGGCCTGCGGACTGCCATGAAGTGCCTGCGTCGCGTACAGCGCATTGTCGACTTCGGCCCGTGCGGCGCGCACCGCACCCTCGTGGTCTCCCAGTTGGGCGCGCGCTCGGCTCATCAACCGGTACCCCGCTGGTCCCGACCAACGATCCAGCCCGAGCATCTGCTCCGCGTGCTCCAGCGCCGTCTGGCCGTCTCCCTGGCTCAATGCCGCGACGCCGGACTGATATTGCCGGTGCCACGCCTGGATATCCTGCTTGTCCAGCCACGGCGCAGGCTGGCGGTTCTCCCAATCACCCAGGTTGACCTCGGGGACCACCACGACCAGCGGCAGATTGCGGCGCCTGGCCACACCTGCGATGTGCTCGAGGGCCTTCGACGCGCGGTGCAGCAAACGGCGAGCGGACCACTCGGCGACTTCGTCGAGGCCGCCCTCTCGAAGGGCGCGGGCATACCGGGCCCGGCCGCTGGTCGAGGGAAAGTACGGTGAACACTCGGGCACTTCGAGCAGGTTCCAGTTGTTCCCAGCGAACAGCACGAGCAGATCCGGATCCACCTGCAACGCGTTCTCGACGGTCGTGACGAGGTTGTCGAGGGTCTCGTTGGTGCGCGCGAAGTCCAGGACTTCGCAGGCCCGACCGTGCATGACCGAGCCCAACTGTGCCTGGAGAAGCTGCGCCGGCGTCAGGTGCGGTGCGTACAGGTAGCCCGCCGCGACCGATTCACCGAACAGGCAGACGCGCGTGACGCCATGAGGCTTCGATACATGGATCCGGGAACGGGCCGCATAGTGATCGGAAAAGGGCCCTGGCTCGGAGCGAACGAAGACGAGCTCTCCATCGATGGTCCGGGGATGCCAGATCTGGATTGGTTCTGGACCGTCGCTCGGCGCACCGCGGAACGTCTCTTCCCGCGACGTGGGCTCAGCGAGCAGTCGCTGCAATTCGGCCGTGCGTCGGCCCTCGTCCGTAGCGAGCAGTCGGGCCAGCTCATCGCACTGGTCGCGCCGGATGTCGGCAGGCCGCTCGGTCATCAGACGAACGCGTACAGATTCGAGCGGCGCGGCTGGTCGTCGTCCTTCCCCGACCCGACGTCCACGTGCGCGAACAGGTCGGGCCAGGACGAGGGGATGCCGTGGCGATCAATGAGACAGTCCTCCAGGATCAGCGCATCGAGCCCGGACGCCACGAAGCAGCGCAGGGCATCGGCCGGCGAGCACACGATCGGCTCGCCCCGGGTGTTGAACGACGTGTTGAGGAGGACGGGGTACCCGGTACGACGGCCGAACACGTCCAGCAGACGAGCGAAGCGCGGTGACCATTCGGCCGAGACGGTCTGAGGTCGCGCGGTGCCATCGACGTGGGTAACGGCCTCGAGCGTTTCGGGTTCAAGCACCGGACAGGTCTCGAGCATGAACGGCGAAGGCGCGTCCATGTCGAACCATCGGTGGGCTTGGTCGCCCCCGACGCTGGGGGCGAAGGGTCGGAAGTCCTCCCGTTCCTTGATCTGCCGATTGAGCCGCTGGGCGACGTCCGGGTTGCGCGGGTCGGCCAGGATGCTGCGTGCGCCCAGGGCCCGGGGACCCCACTCCATGGCGCCATGGAACCAGCCGATGATCTCGCCTCCCGCCAGACGCCTCGCGACCTCCTCCAGGAGATCGCCTTCCTCGTCGAACGTGTGGGACCGCAAGGGGGCGTGCAACAGATGCCGGATGTCGAGACCGCTCCATCGCGGGCCCCAGTGCGCATGCTCCATCCTGCCGGGGCGTCCCCCGCCGAGGGCCATCTGAGCCAGCGCCGCGGCTCCGAGGGCGGCGCCGTCGTCACCCGGGGCCGGCGGCACGAACACGTCGCGAAAGGGCCCTTCTCGCCGGATTCGCGCATTGGCCACGCAGTTCAATGCCACGCCACCGGCGTAGCACAGTCGCTCACTGCCGGTTTCCTCATGCAGCCAGCGCACCCGGGTCATCAACAGGTCCTCGATCAGGCCCTGAATACTGCAAGCCAGGTCGGCGTGCTCCTGCGTCGGGGTCTGGTCCGGGTCCCGTGGGTCGATTCCCAGCAGGGCCACCAGCGCCGGGGAATACATCTTCGCGCCGGAGCCGGGGCCGAAATCGAAGTAGCGCTGGTCGAATCGTAGATCGGGTCCGGCGTCGTGGGTGATGATGCGCTCGAGAAGGCGCCGGTAGCGAGGCTCCCCATAGGGCGCGAGTCCCATGACCTTGTACTCTCCGCTGTCGACCCGGAAGCCGAGGTAGGCGGTGAGGGTCGAGTACAGCAGGCCCAGCGAATGCGGGTAGTCGGTGGTCGCGAACAGCTCGAGTTGATCGCCCTCGGCCGATCCGAAGCCGATGGTGGTCCATTCACCGACGGCGTCGACGGTGAGCAGCGCGGAGTCTTCGAAGCCCGAATAGCAGTACGCACTGGCGGCATGGGAGAGCGCGTGTGCGAAGGTGTGGACGGGCCCGTCGAATCCCAGCCCGTCCACGACGGTGTTCAGCGCGTGCCTGGGGTCGAGCGCCGATGAACGATCCAGCTGGCGGGCCCAGAGCTGTCGCGAGAGCTTGTCGACCGGCTGTTCGTAGTAGGCGATGCAATCGACGTCCGTAAGGGAGATGCGGCCCTCGCGCAGGCAATAGCGGAACGCGTCGATGGGCAGGCGGCGGTCGTGCTTGATCCGGCTGAAGCGTTCCTGGGCCGCAGCGGCCCTGAGCTGTCCGTCCTGGAGAAGACAGCACGCCGCATCGTGGGAGAAGGCGGAGATGCCGATGATGTTCATGCGGGACGGGTCGCACCGTCACGCACGCGTTGCAGCAGGGTCCGGTGATCGACGGCCCGTCGCACGAGGTCGCGGTGCCGCGCCTCCAGGCGATCACAGGCCCGTCGGGCCTGGAGGGTCAGGCCCCGCTCGGACAGCTCCCGTTCAGCCTCACCCGGGTCGAGGCGACCCACGCCCTGCAGGACGCTGATCCAGTGGCGGGCCCCGAACAGCCGCCAATGGCCATCGAAATCGCCCTCGATGGGCAGGCGTGTCCCCCACACGTCCAGCCACTGCGCAAGGCTTTCGGGTATCCGCCTGGAGTCGCCGCCGAACTGGCGCCAGAAGGCGCTGTCGGTGCGTCCGCCGAGATAGTGCAGGACCAGATAGTCGCGTACCGTCCGGTTGAAGCGGCGCATTTGACGGTTGTACGGCTTCCTGACGGGTGATCGCAGGTCCAGGCCCGGTGAAAGCACGGCGGTCAGCGCGTACAACTGGACGATGATGGCGTGGATCGCCGTGGCCTCCAGGGGTTCGACGAAGCCCGCCGCGAGGCCCACCGCGACGCAGTTGCCCATCCACGGTTCCTGCACCGCGCCGGGCTCGAAGCGCAGTACCTGCCCTGCCTCCACGGGCTCACCCAGCACCGCTCGCGCTTCGTCGACGGCCTGGTCGATATCCAGCCGGCCCGCTTGAAGGACGTATCCACGACCGACGCGATCGCACAACGGAATTTCCCATATCCATCCGTTCGGCGCGGCGCGCGCGCGGGTGTAGGGACGAATCGGGCCGGAAGCTTTCACCGGTCCGGTCAGCAGGAGGGCGGAGTCGACGGGAAGGGCGTCGGCGTAGGACTCCCACGGCGATGCGAGCGTCCTCCCGATGAGGAGTCGTTGGAAGCCACTGCAGTCGATGAAGAAATCCCCCGCGACCTCACCGCCGCCTTCGAGGTACAGCGATGCAATGAGGCCGGTGTCGGCATCGCGCCGGACGCCGTTCACCAGGGCATCCAGGTGCGTGACGCCGCGATCCTCGGCCCTTCTACGCAGAACATGGGCCAACCGAACCGCATCGACGTGCATGGCGTAGGCGCCGCGACCTGCGGACAGGTCATTCCCGTCGAGCAGAAACGGTGAGGCTCCGGCATCCATGAACCCGCAGTGAGGCACGAGCGTGCCCGCTACGGATCGACGCATCGACACCAGCCACGCGGCAAGATGCTGGAACTCGGGCGGACTGGATGCCGGGATCGGGTCGGGCGAACCGAACGGGTTGTCGTAGCAGGCACCGTCACCGCGCCAGTCCTCGAACCTGACGCCGAGCTTGTAGGTCGCTC
>JBBSOM010000354.1:0-4271 GCA_038259715.1 Longimicrobiales bacterium | reverse complement strand
GACCTGAACGGTCGACTCCGGGCCGACCCGGCGCGCTGGCAGCACGCCCATGTGATTCCGCCGACGAGGAGCTTCGACGACGAGTTCGTTGTCGACCTGGGTGGCGTGACCGTTCAGCTAAGTCACCTTCCGGGCCACACTCCCGACTGCGCGGTGGCGTGGATTCCGGAGTGGGGTGCGTTGCTGGCCGGCGACACGGTCGAGACTCCGCTCCCGGTGGTCAACGACGGTCTCATGGTGCGTCGCTGGGCCGAACAACTGCGTGCATGGGAAGTGAGGCCTGGGCTGGAGCGCGTCATCCCGTCCCATGGACGCATCGGCGGAGCCGAGGTGATCCGTGAGAGCGCGGAGTATCTGGAGCGCCTCCTCTCGGGGGAGCCCGTGGGTCCGAACGGAACCGAGGATCCATTCTACGCGCGCACCCACACGGAGAACCTGCGGCACATGACCGGTTGACATCCTTGCGACCGGGTACGCCCTCACCCCCAGATGTCGAAGAAGGCTACATCTTGATCGGCCCGCGCGTGCCCGCCGTCACCGAGCAGGTAGGCGGAGAGCAGGCGGGTTGCCTCGTCCATCCGGATCTGGAGGGATGGAAGTTCCCCGTCGGCCGGCGCGGTGGCCTCCAGCACGGCCAGTGCGGCAAGCAGTCCCATTGGCACGGCCAAACGTGGATCCGGATGCGTCATCTCCCCGGCCCGTGCGAGCAGCAGGTCTTCGACGCCGCGGATCACGTGGTCGCGAAACGACCGATAGGCGCCTCCGTGACCCCCCGACGTCCGGTCCAGGGCCTTGAGGTAGGACGTCCGCGTGGCATCGGCCTCGCCGAGAAGATGGACGACGCCTCGGATCAACTCCCGTAACGCCACATCGGTCCAGTCGCGCGCCACCAGGGCCGCGTCCCACCGGGTGGCTGCCTCCTGCCAGATCCGCTCGCCCAGGTAGTCGAGCAACTCGTCCTTGCCGGCGAAGCGGGCGTAGAACGATCCGACCGACGAGTCCGCCCGGTCCACGATCGCCTGCACCGTCAGCCCGTCCGGACCTTCGGTTTCCAGTATCTCCAAGGACGCACGCACGATTCGCTCGAGGGTGCGGCGAGAGCGCAACTGCTTCGGAGGGTGGACGGACGAGGTCTCGCCAGACATGAGTCTCCATCATGCTGAAATAGAATTCTATTTCTATGTAGTATGGATAGGCATTGTCGCACAAGGGCGAAGCGTAATCTCGATGGTGCGGGCCTCTCCGCGCTGTTGCGGGGCGGGTCTCTACGGGGCAGGCTTCGGGCCCCTATCAGGATCCTGACAGGAAAACAATCCTGATAGAGTCCTGACATCGTGCCCGCACCGTGCGTTCCCCCGCCAGGAGACCATCCCTTGACACGCACGGAGGTGTCTGCATGTCGCTCTCCACCATTCCGAGAACACCCCTCAGGCTCCTGACTCACCCCTACCGCACGCTGCGGCCCATCACCGGCGGCGGAAAGCAACTCCGCGTCGAAGGTCGGAAGCCGGGGAGTGCCCTCGTCTGGGAGATGGGTGCGGGAATGCACGCTCAGGACGAGGGCATCGTGAAAACACGGCCAGGCGGCCTGGCGCTGGTGGTCGTCCTCCCGCCGGAAGTCGATGTATCGAGGGACGGGTCGATCATACGTACGATCGAGGGCGTGAGGCCCCATGGGATCCTTCCCTTCCATGGGCCCCCGTCCGCCGAAGATCTCTCCGCCGTTCTCCGCCGGCCTCCGGAGGATCTGGGTTGCGAAGTCACCGACTACCTGCGCTGGCGTGGAATCCCCCTGGATCGCGAGACCGCTCGCCTGATTCGCAGGACCGTCGACCTTTCGGCCGATCTCCGCTCCATTTCGGGGCTCGCTCGGTCCCTGTACCTGTCGCGCCGGGCGCTGGGGCGTCGTTTCATGTCCCGAGGTCTCCCGGTCCCGTCACATTGGCTGCACTTCGCCCGGCTGCTACGCGTGGCCATCCGGTTGCAGAACTCCGGCGAGAGTGTCCTGTCGGTCGGGTACGACGTCGGGTATCCCGACGCCTTTTCGCTCAGCAACCAGATGGCCAGACTCATCGGGTACCGGCCGACCGAAGCGCGCATGTATCTGGGATGGGAGTGGATCATCGAAGCATGGCTCCGGCAGGAAGCGGACACCGGCGCACTCGCACCGGAGCCGACGGTCGAGTTCCTGCGGAGTTTGCCACCGTCGGCGCAGCCGGCCGAACCGCGCTCCCTGCAAACGCGAAGCTCCGTCCGCTCGGACCGCCGGGGCGTGGGAGGGTGACCCATCCCTTGCCCCCGAACGATCGACGGCGAAGATTCGCCTTTCCCCCCGACGTTCAGATCAACCGTACCATCGCGCGAACGAGATCTCAACTCGAGACGCTTCCCGGGGAAACGCCCGTTGTCCAACGCTGACCTCAAAGAACTCCGGCCCGTGCTGTCGTTCTTCGGAGGCCCCGAAGTGCGGGGTGCCGACGGCGTCGCGATCAAGCTTACGCCGACCCAGGAAGCGCTCCTGACTCTGATTTGGGGGCACGAGGACTCCGGAATATCCCGACGCCGCGCCATTGGTCTGCTCTGGGAGGAGGATGACACGGCGAAGGCGCGGCACCGACTCAGTCAGGTCTTGCACGAGCTCCACGCACGGGTTGCCCTCCACCCTGTGGACCAGTCGGGCGACGATGTGCTCATGGCGGCGATCCGTACGGTGCCTTCCGACCTCACCGAGTTTCGTAGCGCCCTGGGGGCCGGGGCCCTGCAGCGGGCACTGGCCGTGGAGAGCCGAGGCTTCGCGACCCTGCTGAGGCGCATCCCCTCGGAAGGCTTCGAGGATTGGCTCGCCGGCAAGCGGGTGGGGCTACGGCGCGAACTGCGGGAGGCCGCCGCGAACGCGTGGGATGCGCACCATCCGCGTGGCGAGTGGCGCCATGCGAGGGAAGCCGCCGAGGTACTGCACATCCTCGGCCCGAACAACGAGGGCGCTGTCGCAAAGGTTATCGAGGCCCGGGCAATGACCGGCGGGTTCGAGGCCGCAGAAGCCGCATTCACCGCACACGCCGAGGAAGTCGGCGGCTTCGAGCACGTTTCCGCGGACACGCGCGCGCTCATCGACCGAGTCCGCCGACTCGCCGGCGACCGTGACATCGGAGCACCCCGTGATTCCCAAGCACCACCCCTGCTCGTCGGGAGAACCGAGAACCTCCAGACAGCGCGCGGCGCACTCGATCGCGTGAGGCGTGGGGGGTTTCATTTCGTCCTCCTGGAGGGGGAGTCCGGGGTGGGGAAGACCCGTTTGCTCGAAGAGATCCGGAAAGAAGCTCACATCAAGGGATTCCGGTGCCTGCTGGCGAGAGCGGTGGAGCTCGAGTATCGCATTCCACTCAATCCTCTCGTCGACGCGCTCTCGCACCCCGAGGTGGGGCGTCATCTGCGAGAGCTCGACGATCCGTGGCGCGCGGTCATCGCCGCCATCCTGCCCCACCTCCCGCCCGGCATAGAGCGATCCGAGGTCCCTCCCATCGCAGAGAGCAGTCTTTCGCGCAGACTCTACGACGCGTTCTGGATGCTCTTCACACGGATTGCGGAGGACGAGCCGACACTCCTGTTCATCGATGACCTCCAGTGGGCCGACGCAACGACGATCGCCGTGTTGCAATTCGTCCAACGCCGTTGGGGAAAGGGCTCGCTCGGAGTGATCTGCTCCGTCCGTCCGGATCTGGTGTCGGACGGCGCCGGAACGGAGAAGTACATCACCGGAGCGGACGGCCTCGACGTCACACGCATTCCCGTTGAAGACCTCACTCCCGTGCACGCGCGAGCTCTCGTGCACGCGCTGTCCGACGGCGCTCTCGATTCAGCCACCACGGACCGACTCTGCGCGCTTGGCGGGCATAACCCGTTCTACCTCATCGAGCTGACGCGCGACCACCTCGCGGGACATCTCCACCTGCCGGCGCTCCCGAGTGACGCCCCCATCATCCCGATCTCCATCCGGCAACTCGTGGACCCCCGCCTCGAAGCCCTCAGCGAACGAGCGGCGTACGCCCTCAGCATCCTGGCCGTATGGGGTCGATGGGCCAAACTGGCCGATCTCGCCGCGGTGGCGCGCGTATCCGCCGAAGCCGTAGTCGGGCTGGTAGAGGAACTCGAGCAACACCGCCTCGTCGGCGTGGACCGCAACCAGGTCCGGATCGCCCACGAACTTTTCCGCGGGACCGTCTACCATCGGCTCAGTGAGGCCCGCCGGGCGGTGCTGCACAGGAATGTGG
>JBBSOM010000353.1:0-4289 GCA_038259715.1 Longimicrobiales bacterium | reverse complement strand
GATCGCCTGCTCGAAGTCGTGCTTGGGTCGCATGCCGCGCCACTCCCGGTAGTGGTGCGCGTGCATGTCCACCCACCCGGGAATGATGGTCTTCCCGCTGAGGTCCACGACCTTGTCGGCGCCGTCGGTGCTGCAGTCGCCGACGCAGGCAATGCGGCTTCCGTCGATGATCAGGGTCCCGCGCTCGATGACCTTGCGCTGATCCAGCGTGACCAGGCGGGCGTTGGTGAGGGCGACGCGCCCCTTGGGGATGTCCTTGGGTACGCTGAGCGCGAGGCGCGTCGTGTCCGTGCGCCCGGTGTCCATGTGGTGCACGAAGTAGCTGGGGCCCGACCCGTACTCCAGCGTCGTGCGGTCGCGCCAGCGTGGGAAGAGGCCCCCGTCGGTGGTGAGCTGCGTGACCGGGAACTCCCCTCGGCGCTTCTGAACGTCCTGGGGCTCGCCGCCGATGCCGCCCCACGCCATGGGCGTCACGTAGACGTTGTCCCCTTCCTGGAAGGCCACCCAGGTCCCGTCGGGCGAGGGCTCGATCTCGTCGGCGTAGGGGAACCTCAGATGCTCCTGTTTGTCCGATCCGTCGGGCTTCACCGACATGAGCGCGGTGCCACCCCGGCCCCCGTCCTCGCCCGGCACTTCGTCGATCCAGAAAATGCGGCCGTCCGGTCCAAAGGAGGGCCGCACGAGTTGGCGGCGCGCTTCCGCCGAGAGCGACATGCCCGAGGGACGGGTGATCGTGGTCACGAACGTCCCGGTGTCCCCGGCGGGCGGCGGCGTGGCTGCGAAGCGCACGAGTTCGTAGTACGCGTTGTGCGTGAGCGTCCGACCGCGAGCCGTCGCACCGTCGCCACGGGCCACATAGACGGCGCTGCCGTCGGGGCTCCAGACGGGGTCCACGTAGTCACCGGGGTCGTGGGAGAGGCGCACCGGAGAACCTCCTTCGGCGGGGACCTTCCAGACGTTGCCGCGGAGCGTGTCCTCGAAGGTGACGAAGGCCAGCGACCGCCCGTCGGGGCTCCACGAGGGGGCGTACTCGAGCTGAGTGAACGATGGAGGCGTGATGCGCCTTGGCGTACCGTTGGGGCCGTCCTGCACCCAGATATGTCCCACCGCCTGGAAGGCGAGCTTCTTGGCGTCCGCCGTGGAGGTCGGCCAGCGGAAGAACTTCACCTCCAATGGCCCGTCGGTGATCCGGAACTCGTTCCGGTTCATCTGGGAGATGGTGCGCTGCACGTGGACGGTGAACGGAATTGCAGTCACCGCGCCCGTGAACGGATCGAGCCGGCGGAGCTTCCCCCCCTGGGTGATGAGGATGGACTTGCCGTCGGGGGTCCAGTGGTAGCGGGGAAGGATGCCCATCGTCTTGGACCCTGATCCCACCATGGGCTCGATGGGGTCCATGACCAGCTTTTCCGTGCCGGTCTTCAGGTCTCGCATCCAGAGCGCCGTACGGGGCCCGAACTGATGCCCCTTGAACTCAAGGGTCCCGTCGGGAATCTGGCGCCCGAACGTGAGCCACCGCCCGTCGGGGGAGACGTCGGGCGCCACCGCGCCGCCGCTGGACATCCGGCCCCCTGCGGCGCCGCTGCTCTCACCGGCGGTGATGTCCACGGTCTCTCCGTTCTTGAACTCGAAGCGGCGGAGCTGGTACCGGCCCGCCAGCGGCTCCTTGTCCTCGACATCCATGGAGACCTGGTAGTACAGGAAGCGGCCGTCCGCCGTGACGGTGGGCCACGCGGGGGACGCGTTGGCGCCGCCGCGGCCGCCCTCCACCAGGGCCACGCCCTGCCCGCCGTCCTTGTGGTACATCCAGATGCCGTTGCCGCCACCCTCGCCGCCGCCCCCGCCTCCACGTCCGCCTTTGCGCACGAGGAGGTAGTTGCCGTCTGGCATCCAGGTGGGCTCGAATGCCGTGGCGTTCAGGTCGTGGGTTACGGCGTGGGGGTTTCCCCCATCGGCATCCATGACCCACAGGTTGTACTGTCCCTTCCGGTCGGTGATGAACGCAATGGACGCGCCGTCCGGCGAGATGCGCGGCTGGAAGTTCAGCGCCACGCCGCTGTTCTGCGTGAGCGCCGTGGCCTGCCCGCCGGATACCGGCATCCGGTAGACGTGACCCAGGAGGTCGAAAGTGATCCACGTGCCGTCGGGCGAGAGGTCCGCGGACATCCACGTCCCCTCGGAGGTGGTGAAGTCGATGTCCCGCGTCTCACCTCGGGGTTGCGTGACGTCCCACACATCGCGTTGCCCTCCGTTGTCCCGTTGGGGCGCGGCCTGGGCCATCGTGAGGGAGGGCGAGACGAGCCCGAGCGCCAGGGCCAGGACGGCGCGTTGGATCGGGGTGGCGGAAAAGGACGACATGTGGGTCTCCGGACGGGAACGTCGAACGGCGGGTGGTCGGGTGGCGGCGCCTGCGATGAACAGATGGCTCACCGGAAGCAAGCTAGCTTGACGATGTGGAATGCGACTCGCAAGCGCGCATGAAGAGGCCCTCGGAGGGATTCCCCCCCGAGGGCCTCTTTCCGGATCCACAGTGGCGCGATGCGGACCGGTCCGTGCGACGGAACCCGCGTCAGCTCGGCAGGAGGACCCCGTCGATGACGTGCACGACACCGTTGGCAGCCGGAATGTCCGTCATGGTCACGGTGATCGCGTTGCCGGTACCATCCGTAAGCGTGACTTTGGAGCCGTCGATCCCGACGGTGAACGTCGCGCCTTCCACGGTCTTCACGACCTGACCGTCCTCGAGGTCACCCGAGCCGATCCTACCGCTCACGACGTGGTATGTCAGCACGTTGATGAGGTCCTGTCCGCTCGGCACGCTGGCCAGCGCAGCGAGGGCTTCATTGGTCGGGGCGAAGACCGTGAATCCCTTGCCGCCGTTGTCGCTGCGGAGCGTCTCCTCCAGTCCAGCCGTACGGATCAGGTCGACCAACGTCGAGAATCCGTTCAACTGCGCGACATCCACGATGTCCAGATTCTGCGTGAGCACATGGTCGATGAGGTGGATGACGCCATTCTTGACCGCGATATCGGTCGCGATGATGCCGGCGTCGTTCACCTTGGGCGTCGCCCCGGACAGGTCGATCGTCACGTCCGAACCCTCGACGGTGGCTACCTCGGCTCCGTCCGTGAGGTCGGCAGCCCGGATGTCACCGGCGACGACGTGGTACGTCAGGACCTTCTGCAGGAGCGCCTGATGGGCGGGGTCGAGCAACACGTCGAGCTTGGCCATGCCGAGCGCCGTGAAGGCCGCGTTGGTCGGTGCGAAGACCGTGAACGGACCGGCGCCTTTCAGCGTAGAGACCAGCCCGCCCGCCGTAACGGCTGCGGCCAGGGTCTGCGTCTGCTGCGTGAGGATGGCCTTGTCGACGACGTCGACCTCGGGAAGGAGAACGGCGTTGATGAGGTGGATCACGCCGTTGGACGCCTGGATGTCGGGTGTCGTCACCGCCGTCCCATTCACGGTGACTCCGCCGCCCGACACCCCGAGCGTCAGCTCCTGTCCATTGAGGGTCGTGACCGTCTGACCGTCGGTCAAGCTGCTCGACAAGGCCTCAACGCCCGGTACGACGTGGAAGGTCAGCACGCTACGGAGCAAGTCGACGTTGGCCGGTTCCAGAAGAGATGCCACGACGTCGGCACCCAATGCGTCGAATGCGGCGTTGTCGGGTGCGAAGACCGTGAACGGGCCGTCGCCCTGGAGTGCCGTCGTAAGGCCGGCCGCAGAGAGGGCGGCGCCCAGTGTGCTGACGGCGGGCGTCGCAGCCACCACCTCGGTGATATCGTCCACCGGTCCGGTCTGGATCGGATCGTCATCGTTGCACGCTGTTGCCGAAAGCATCAAGACCGGCAGCGCGACCGCAATGGCGCGCCCGGGGAAGTCGAAAACTCTGCTCATGTGGATTCCTCCGTTGGAGACGAGCCCGGTGCTCCGGGCCGGTATGACCGACGCTTGTGCATCGTTTGTCTAAGAATCATACCGTCAACGTAGGACGTTGTCCATAGATTGTCGAAACAAAGTGAAACAAGCGTTAGACAAGGTCGCTCGATTGTCGACCTTGGGCTTTCCGGGACCTCACGAAGGGCAGAGGGTGGGTCAGGCGCCGTTCAGGCGCAGGCGCCGGAGGCCTTCGAGTCCATCGAACACGGTGACGCCACCCGGGAGACGGTCAGCCTGCAGCAGTCGCGCGCCGCGTCCGCCCAGGAGGATATCGACGGACGGGTCCAGGAGTTGCCGCAGAGCGAGGAGTGAACGAGTCGTCTCTTCGAGGCGGTCTCGATTGACGACG
>JBBSOM010000352.1:0-4290 GCA_038259715.1 Longimicrobiales bacterium | reverse complement strand
CCCCACCTCGTATTGACCGTTCTCGAGCTTCTGCAACCGGACGACGCCCCGCGACGAGGCCTCGGCCAGAAACCTGGAGAACTTGCTGAAGCCGAGCCCACCTTCATCGAACGTGGGGTCGATCTCCTGCATCACCTGCTTCAGTCGATCCGAACGCATCACGTCGTTGCGCTCGGTCATACGCTTCAGTGCGTCCTTGACCAGGACCCACGGGTCCGCAGCCCTCGGGTCGGAGTCCGTGGTCTTACGCAGTCCGGACAGGCTCGTGTACGAGTAATACTCGTCACAGTTCTGGACGAGAATGTCGGACGTCGACTCCTGGATCCCGACGCCAATGACATACTTGCCGTACTCCTTCAACTTGAGCACGAGGCTCGAGAAGTCGGCGTCACCCGTCAGCAGGATGAACGTGCCGATCTCCGGGCGCGTGAACACCATTTCGACGGCGTCGATCGCCATCCGGATGTCCGTCGCGTTCTTCTTGTTGCTTCCGTACGCCGGCGCGAAGATCAGATCGACGGAGGCCTCGGAAAGAGGCACGATGTACTGGGGATACCGTCGCCAGTCGGCATAGGCGCGCTGAACACTCACCTTGCCGTGGATGACATCGGATTTGAGGAGCGTCTTGAGCTCCTTCGAAAGATCGCTCCGCATCCCCATCGTGACGTTGTCGAAGTCGATGAGGAGCGCAGCGTGCGGGGAATCGGACACCCCGGAGACACCGCCCCCCTGGTGGGGAGCGCGCGTATAGGGACTACTCATGCTTTTCTTCTCGCAGACCAAATTGTGATGAGCCGCGAGACCTCCCCACCTGGGCCGCGCGGGAGCGCGGAACGAGGAAGGGGAAGCCTTGCCGGCGCCCTCTTGGCGCCTGCGGCACGCTTCACGCCGGACGACCCTCCGACCGAATGCTTCGGGAGAGTTCGATCCGGCGGATCTTACCCGTCCCGGTGCGAGGGAAGGAGTCGAAGAAGCGAACCTCGTCGGGAATCTTGGTAGCCGCGAGTGTCTCGCCGCACCACTCCCGAATTTCGTGGCTCGTCACGATCGCCCCCTCAACCGGGACGATACAGGCGCAAGTGGCTTCACCGAGGCGGGGGTCCGCAACGCCGACCAACACCGCCTCGCGTACCGCCGGATGCGCCTCGAGTCGAGATTCGACTTCCCGGGGGTACACGTTGAAACCAGCGCGTATAATAACTTCTTTCCGCCGACCTACCAACTGGACGAAGCCTTCGTCGTCCACGATCCCCAGGTCACCGGTAAGCAGGAAGCCGTCCGGGTCGAAGGCGGCGGCGGTCTCACCGGGCTGCCTGTGGTACCCCAGCATCACCCCCGGGCCCCTCACGGCGATCTCGCCCACGCTCTCCACGGGCAATTCCTCGCCGTCGCGCTCCAGAATCCGCACCTCGGTCCCTGGAAGCGGCCGCCCCACCGTGAAGAGCCGCTGGGCTCGCGAGTCGTCGGGTCGGGTCACGCACACGGTGGACGAGGTCTCGGTAAGCGAGTACGCGATCAGGACCGTCCTGCACACGGACGCCTGGATCGCCTGAACCAGTTCGTCGCCCACGGGTGCCCCCGCGGGTATTGCGATGCGCAGCGACCCCAGGTCGCGCGGATAGGCGTCCTGTTCCGCGATCTCGGTGACGAAGCTCGTGGGGACCCCGTACAGCACCGTGGCACGATGCTCGGTCACGAGGTCGAGCGTCTCCCCCGGCGCCGTGGCGTCATCGAGCACCACGGACGCACCCGCAGCCAGGGTAGCCAGCAGTCCCGGACCGAGCCCGAAGACGTGGAACAGTCCGCTGACCCCAACCACGCAGTCCTCGGGAGTAAGCCCCACGGCGTCGGCGGTGCCCGCCGCAGCGGAGAGCAGGTTGGCGTGGGAAAGCTCGACCCCCTTCGGCTTCCCGGTCGTACCCGACGTGTAGAGAATCGCGAAGCAGGCCGCCACCGCCTCCGCCTCGGGCGCGGTGAAGTCCCGACCCGCTCCCGCCAGGATGAGGTCCTCGAACTGGAAAATCCGATCGTCGTACCAGAGATCTTCCTCTCCCACGGTCACCAGGTAGTGGAGCGCAGGCAGCCGGACGAGCAGATCTTCGAAGAGCTGTAGAAAATCGATGCCGTAGGCATCTTCGATCGTCACAGCGCACACCGCCTCCGAGTGACGCAGCGTATACTGCAGGTCCGCGGAAGGGAGACGCGGATTCAGGGGCACGATCACACCGCCCAACTTCGCCACGGCAAACAGGGACACCACGAATTCGGGGCAATTGGGCAGGATCAGCGCCACGCGGTCCCCCTCCTCCACGCCCAGGTTGGCCAACGCCGCCGCGAGCGCGTCGGACCGACTGTCGACCTCGGCGAAGGTCAGGGTCCCCGCCGCGCTGACGAGGTAGGGGCGTCCAGGATCGGAGGTCGCCCTCAGCGCGAGGGCGGATGCCACGGTGGTCCCACGAAAGCGCTCGGTGAGCGTCATGCCACCTCCAGCCGGAACTCGGAAAATCGGCTCCAATTCCAATACATGCTATCGCTGCCGCCCGCGTCCGGCCGCGGCATCCTCGACCACGGCGCGCACGAGCGCGTACGGCGCCTCACGGCTCCAGCCCTCCTCCTCCGCTACCACCCCCACACGCTCCAACAAGACGACGCGCGGCCGCCCTCGCCGAGCCTTCTTGTCGATGCCCAGATAATCCAGAACCCGCTCGACATCATGAATCCCAAAGGACACGCCATTCAGGCCGAAGCGTTGAAGCGTGGCAGCGAGGACGGCGGCGGTTCCTTCCCGGGTCACGCCCATGCGCTCGCCCAGTTCCGCTTCGAGAACCATGCCGGCCGCCACGGCAGCACCGTGGCCGACCTCGTACGACGAGGCGGCCTCCAGGGCGTGCCCGAGCGTATGTCCGAAGTTGAGCACCTGGCGAACGCCCGCTTCCCGCTCGTCGTCGCTGACGATGCCGGCCTTGATCTGAACGGACCGGAGTACGGCGGATCGCGTGGCCGCTACGTCTCCATCGAGCAGGTCCGACGCGGCCCGATCGAGTTCGTCGAAGTACGCCCGGTCTAGGATCGCGCCGTGTTTCACGGCTTCTGCCAGACCCTGGGCCCTCTCTTCCCGGGGCAGCGTTCGCGTGGCGCACGGGTCGATCAGCACGAACCGGGGCGGATGGAACGCGCCGACGAGGTTCTTGCCCGCGGGCGTATCCACGCCCGTCTTACCTCCGACCGACGCGTCGACCATGGCCACCAGGCTCGTGGGCACCTGCACGACTGGAATCCCACGTAGGTAGGTCGCAGCCACAAAGCCCGCCATGTCGCCCGTTACGCCCCCACCGAGGGCCACCACGACCGCGTCCCTGCCCACCCCCAAGCGCAACATCGAATCGGTGAGCTCGGACCAGACCTCGCGCGTCTTCGATGCCTCCCCGTGGGGGAACGTGAGCACGTCCACGCGCGCACCGAGGCTTGCACAGTGATCCTTGACCGAGCCCCCATAGAGGTGCGTGACCTGATCGTCCGCGATCACAACGTACCGGTGCGCGGGCGCCTGTTCGGAGAGGAGCCTCCCCACCTGATCGAGCAGTCCCTCACCCACAAGGACCTCATACGCTCCGGCGCCCGAACCCACCCGGACCGACGTGATGGTCGGATCGCCCGCCTGGATCATGACTTCGCCCGCACGGAAACCTTCGTGCTTTCCGGAACGCCGACCCGCAGGACGGCGCCCGGCCTACCGGTCAATTCCGCGGCATCGAGCGTCGCGCCGCCGGGGAAGCCATCAAGATGCGCGCCCAGCCCGGCCAGAAAGGCATCCCGGGCGGCGGCGGTGTCCCAGACGCTGGCCCACACCAACGCCTCCGCGCCACCTGGAAGGCGCACGAGGTCGTACGCGTCGCCACCCCACCCGTCCGCCAACTTCGACCCACCCTTCCCGACGTGCGTGTCGAGGAGCACTCCGGTCTCGAGCCATCCGAGGTTGTCCTCGTAGACGGTCTCGGCCCCTGCCACTTCGACCTCGATCCGGATCGGTAGATCCGTCCGGTCGTGCGTGGCCACCTGTTCGGTGGAACGCGGCAGGTACTCACCGAACGGCGCCACCCGGGTTCCGCCGCGCCAGAGCGCCTGGACGTATCCCGCTCCCTCGACGTAGGGGAAGAGCAGCGACTCCTGCACTACGCGTGGGGCGCTCGCGAGCGCGGGGAACTGGTCCCGCATGCTCTCCAGCGTCGGGCGCAGCGAAGAAGCGAAGTCGGGGATGTCCGCCAGGTCCACCGGAGCGCCCCGCATCTG
>JBBSOM010000351.1:0-4293 GCA_038259715.1 Longimicrobiales bacterium | reverse complement strand
CTCCGTAGCCCGTGCTGCCGCGGTAGTTCGGCTTGAGGACCGCATAGCCCAAAGCGGCCAGAACCGGCACGTAGTTCGACGAGCCCCACGCGCCTCCGAACTGGTCGCTCGACTGGGGCCCGCCGTGCGTCTGGACGACCAGCGGATAGCGCTGACCCTCCTGATAGCCGATGGGATAGTACACCAACCCCTCGACCGTAACGCCGTCCTTGCCCTTCCAGGTGATGGCCTCCTCGCGCGGAATCTGATAGCGCGAGGCCAGGTCGTCGTAGACGTGGGTGACCTGCGCCGGAGCACCGGAACCGCTGCCGGCCACGAACACCTCGCCGGGGTTGGCCGACGTCCGCCGGGTGAACACGTGACGGTCGAGCTTCGGGCTATAGCTCCATCCGCCGATGGAGACGTCTCCGCGTACGACCGGGGCCAGCTCGCCACCTTGCGCCGGAATCCTGAAGATCTCATGCCGCACGCCGGTGTTGGTCAGCACGAAGATCGCGCTGCCGTCCGCGCTCCACGTCGCTTGATCCAGCCCGTATCCCGAGCCCGCCGCCAGCTCCTTCGCGGCGCCGCCCGCCGCCGGGACGACGAAAAGGTTGCTGTTGTAGTAGCTCTCGCCGAGGTCCGCACGGGCGCCGGCTTCGAAGATCACCCACTGGTTGTCCGGGGAAAGCTCGGCGCCGTTCTCGGTCACGCCGTTGTCCGTAAGCCGGCGCGCCCCCGAGCCGTCCGAGGCCATGACCCACACGTCGCCCTTCTCGGCGTCGCCGTAGAGCGGGGTGGGCGCCCGATGGTGCGCGATCATCGAGCCGTCGCGCGAGAGCGTATACCCGATCACCGAAAAGTCGCCGTCGGTCAGGCGCGTCTCCTCGCCGGTGGCCACCCGAACCCGCCACAGGTGGTCCTGCTTGTAGTTTTCGTCGTAGGCGAAAACGTCATCCTTCACCTTGTCCTTGGCCTTCTCCTCGGCGGTTTTCGCTTCGGGCGCCGTGAAGTAGATCCAGACTCCGTCCGGTGACCACTGGATGTCGCCTACCGAAGTGGCGTGCTCCGTGAGCACCTCGGCCTCACCGCCGGTGTTGCGCAGCAGCCAGATCTGCTGCACCCCGTCGTCCGACCGATCCGTCACGAACGCGATCCGGCCGCCTTCCGGTGACCAGCGCGGCGCCGACTCGCCGCTACCACGGGTGAGCTGGATGTCATTCGTTCCGTCCGCATCCGCCCGCCACACATGCGTGACCGTGTGATTGGCGTCCCAGTCGGATTCCGACCGGGTGAAGACCACCTGACTTCCGTCCGGCGACAGGTGCGGATCACCGAGCATGGGCAAGTCGAGCATGTCGACGATCGTCATCGCCCTCGGCGCTGCCTGCGCCGCGACCGACGTCGAGGCCGCGGGGAGCGTGAAGGCCATCGTAAAGAAGAGCGCCGACGCGAGCGTCCGGCGGAAACGGTGCGCCGACCCGGCGGCGACAAACGTACACGACATCTTGGGCTCCTGCGGAAAGTGACTTCGCCCTCTTCAATTGACGAGCATAGCGGATAACGGTTCAGCGTACATCATGGCGTATGTGCTTGCGCCGCGGCCGATACCCAGGGCGGTCCGGACCATGGGCGCGACGAACTGCTCAGCGGTCGGCGGTTCCCGAGTCGAGCGTCAGCAGAGTGCGGAGTAGCACATCGGCCCCGTTGGCGATGTCGGCGGAGGCGGTAAACTCCTCGGGGGCATGGCTGATCCCCTTCACCGAGGGCACGAAGATCATGCCGATGGGACCGAGTTGCGCCATGCTCTGGGCGTCATGGCCGGCCCCTGACGGCATACGCAACGTGGACAGCCGCAGGTCGTGTGCCGACCGCTCCACCACGTCGCGGATGGCCGGTGCCGTGGGCGCCGCCCGGCTCGTGTAGAACCGATCGAACGAGAACGCCGTGCCGGTGTCAGCGCCGATGTTCCCGGCGGCGCTCTCCAGGTTCACGAAGACGTCCTGGATCTTGTCCATCGACAGGTCTCGGATCTCGAGACTCAGCGTCACGCGACCCGGGATCACGTTGGGGGCGCCGGGCTCCGCGACGAGGCGGCCCACCGTGGCCACCTGTGTACCAGGCCAGTCGCTGACCGTGGCATACACGGTATCCACGAAGCGCGCGGCGGCCACCATCGCGTCTCTGCGGTCCTTCATGGGCGTGGTCCCGGCGTGGTTGGTCATACCCTCCACCACCACGTTCCATCGCATGATCCCGACGATCCCCTCCACGACCCCGATGTCGAGGCCGCGTGCATCGAGGATGCCCCCCTGCTCTATATGCAACTCGAGGAACGCCGTGATCGAGCCCGTCGCCCGTGCCGCTTCACTCAGCCGGTCCGGGTCGCCCCCGATGCGCCGCAGCCCGTCTCCGATGGTGAAGCCCGACGCCGTGACGATGTCCATCTCCTTGGGGAGGACCTCGCCGGCCAGCGCTCGGCTTCCGGTCTTGCCGCCCTCTTCGTTGGGAAAGACCACAAAGTGGACGGGGTAGCGAGTACGCACGCCGGCGTCGGCGAGGGTCCAGGCCACCTCCACCGCGCCCATGGAGCCCACCTGACCGTCGAAGTTGCCACCGCCAGGCACCGAGTCGATGTGGGACCCCAACACCAGGGGGGGCAGGCTCGCCTCCGTACCGGCCCGCCTGCCCCAGAGGTTTCCCGCCACGTCCACGGAAACGTCCAGGCCGGCGCCGCGCATGAGATCCGACACCCAGGCCCGTGCTTCCACATCGGCGTCGGAGAAGGCCACACGGTCGATGCCTCCGGCGGCGTTGGCGCCGAATCGAGCCAGCTCGGACATGCGGCTCTCGAGACGCTGCGCGTCGATGCGGAACTCCTGCGTCCTCGAAGCAAGCGCGCTGCGGAGCGTCGGAGGGAGTGCCAACGCCGCCGCCGCCGTGCCCGAGACCCAGGTGAATGTTCTTCGATCCATGGGAACCACGCTTCACGAAATCGGACGATGGCCGCCGATCTGGTACTCCCTGGGCGGCTCCGCACCGAGCAGGTTCTTCACGAAGTAGTCCCAGCGCTTCCGCAGGATATAGGCGCTATCCCGACCGTACCCGTGACGTTGGTTGGGCAGCATGAGCAGGTCGAAATCCTTGTTGTCCGCGATGAGCTTGTCCGCCAACTGCAGGGTGTTGTTCGGGGGCACGTTGTCGTCCACGGTCCCGTGCACGAGCATGAGCTTCCCTTTCAGCTTCGCCACGTCGAGCTGGTTGGCCTGATTGTCGTAGTTGGTGGTGCCGTCGGGATGCGTCTCCAGCAGGCCCTGCCACTTCTCGCCCCAGTCGTCCTCGTACGTCCGGTTGTCGTGGTTGCCCGACTCGGACCAGGCCACCTTGTAGAAGTCGGGGAAGTGCAGGATTCCCGCCGTGGACGCGAAGCCGCCGCCCGAGTGCCCCCAGATACCGACGCGGTTCAGATCCATCCACGGGTGCGCGGCGCCAAGTTGCTGGATCCCGCCCACCTGATCGGGGAGGCCATTGTCTCCCATGTTGCCGTAGTACGCCTCGTGGAACGACTTCGAGCGCAAGGGCGTTCCCATCGCGTCCAACTCCACCACGATGAAGCCGAGCTCGGCCAGCGCCTGGTTGCCGTGACGGTCGAGCGCGAAGCTGCGACTTCCCACCGAGCCCGACTGCGGGCCCGGGTAGAGGTAGTTCACCACCGGATACGCCTTCGTGCTGTCCATACGGGTCGGCGTATACATGAGGCCGTACAGGTCGGTCTTCCCGTCGCGCGCCTTCACCGTAAACGGGATCGGAGGCTTCCATCCCGCGCGCACGACCCGGGAGATGTCCGCCTTCTCGAGCGCAACGACCTCCTTGCCCTTCAGGTCGCGCACCACGGCGACGGGCGGCACCACGGGCGTGGACCACTGATCCACGAAGTACTTCCCCGACGGCGTGAGCGTGACCACGTGATTGGCGCTGTCCGGAGTCAGCAGCTTCGGCTCACCGCCGTCTATGCTCACACTGTAGAGATACTGGAAGTAGGGATCGCCGGGCTCCTTCCCGCCACCGGTGAACCAGACGGTCCGCGCATCGGGATCGACGCGGAGCACCTGGAGCACCTTCCACTCGCCCTTCGTGATCTGGCGCTTCAGCGCGCCCGTGTTCAGGTCGTACAGGTAGAGGTGGCCCCAGTCGTCGCGCTCGGAGTACCAGATGACCTCGTTCGAACCCGGCAGGAAGCGCCAGTCCGCCATGTTGTATCCGGACTCGTAGAACGTCTTCGTGTGCTCGGCGAGCACGTCCCGAACGTCGCCG
>JBBSOM010000350.1:0-4326 GCA_038259715.1 Longimicrobiales bacterium | reverse complement strand
TCGAGCACCGACGCGAGCCGCTGCATCGTGTGGTCCGGGTCGCCGTGGCCGGTCGCGCCCAGCCGGATGACGTCCCCGACCGTCCCGGACAGAGCGGTCGGGACCTCCTGGGTGAGCAACGCCACACGGCTGCCGGACTCAGCGACTACGGTACCCCCGTCCGGCTCGATCTCGGCGGCCAGGATCTTGAGGAGGGTGGATTTCCCCTCCCCGTTGCGGCCCACCAGGCCGATACGCTCCTTGCGCTCGACCTGTAAGGAGGCGTCGTCCAGGAGGGGCCGTCCGCCGAACGCGATGCGAAGGTCCTGACAGGAAAGAAGGGCCATGGAATGGGGCTTGGGGTCGGTTCAGGAGATGGGTTGGGCTGCGCGTGAGCGCAGCCGCCGCACTGGGCCGTGCGGACGCTGCTACCCAGGATCGGGGCGAGTGTGCACGGGCGGCGGGGCGCCGACGTCGCTGGGTTGCGCACAACGGCCGGACGCGGTCAGTGGATGCCTAGCTTCGCCCGCCCGCCAGGTCCGACTGGATCCGCTGAACGGTCGCGGCGAGTTCCGGCACCTCGTGTCGCTGCCAGCGTCGGCGGCGACCCCTCCTTTGGCGTGGTTTCCCTCGACGACCCCGCCGAATCCCGCGGCGAGCGCCCGCTCCGGCGGCGGCACCGGCGGGAGCCGGTTGGACCCGGCGTCCGGGCGGGTGCGCCCACGCCCACGTCTCAGGCGTTGGCGATCGTCAGCCCTTCGTGCGCGATCTCGATGGACTCGATCGCGACCTCATTTCCGTCCGCGTTCAGGTCGGTGCCGGTGATCTTCGCCGGCCAGGCGTTCGCGAGCGTCCACACCATGGTCGGCGCCCCGGCCTCGTCGAGGAGGCTGATGGTGACCGGCAGACGCTTGATCGTGTTCATCTTGATCTGGTTGAACCAATCCCAGAAGTCGTTGTCCGACTTGAACACGCCCTTCTTCATCGTGACGTTCCCCGACTTCTTGATGCCGGGCATCTTGATGACCGAGAACACGGGGCTGTCGCCGCGGCGGTACTCGATCGGCTGCGACTCCACGTCCAGCCCGGAAACCTCCTGGAACGCCATCACCTCCCCGTCCCACTCCACCTGAAAGTAGAACTTCGGAAGAGGCCACTCGGTGCTCGACTGTGCGGAGCCGTCGTCTGCCATCGTTCAGTCCTCCTCGAGTTGTCGGTAGGTCAACGCTGTCCCTCGGCGCTATTTCTGCCCGATGCAAACGCAGCGCCCTCGCCTGCCGGCGCGGAGGGGCGCGTCACGACTTCTGCATCTGCTGCTGGAACGTGATCTCCATGAACTCGGCGGGCCGGAGGAGCGCGACCAGGACCGTCACGCGCAGGATTCCCTCGAGGATGTCCTGGGGCGTCATGGTTTCCCCCAGCCCGACGATCACGCTGAACGCATCGTCCGGCCTCGCGCCGGCCAGGCCGCCGCGCTTCCAGATACCCGTGAGGAAGTTGCCGATCATGCTCTTCAGGGTGGTCCACGTTTTCGCGTCGTTCGCCTCGAACACGTACGCCTTGGTCGCCAGCTTGATGGACTGCTCGAGCATGATCATGGTGCGCCGCACGTTGACGTAGCGCCAATCGAGGCTGTTGCCGTCCAGCGTGCGGGCGCCCCAGACGAGCGTGCCCTCGCCGACGAAGGTCCGGATGGCGTTCACGGACTTGCCCGTCACGGTGACGTTCAGGTCCTCCTGCTCGTCGTGCGTGATGTTCACCGAGGGCTTGACCACGCCCGCCAGTGCGACGTTCGCGGGGGCCTTCCAGACGCCACGGGTCGCGTCGACCTGGGCGTAGACGCCCGCCATCGTCGCGCTCGGCGGGATCCGGTTGACGTCCTCCTGCACCAGCCGCAGAAGGTCCTTGAAGCGCCGGCTCTGCGAGCGGACGCCGTCATTGGTGACGGTGACCGGCGCGTTGTCGTCCGCCACGTCCGCGATCAGCTTTTCGATCAGCGACTTCTTCGCGGGCGGCGTCGCGTCGTTGATCAGCTCTGCCGTCAGGATCTGCTGCAGCACGTCCTTGTTGTCGAAGACCTCGTAGGTCATCTCGTCCGTGGACACGACCGTCGTGTCGAGCCACGGATAGTAGGCCGTGGCGTACTGGAGCTCCGACGCGGCGATCGCGCGGAACTCCTCGATGCAGTCGGGGGCTTCGCTGCGCGGCAGGTAGCCGCGGGGCACGTCCAGGATCGTCACGCGGCTCTGCATCTTGGCGCAATGGGCGACGGTGTACTCCTGGACCGCCCGGCAGCCCGGCACGTCGAGCAGCGCGGCGTCCGGACAGACCACCATCGTCGGTTCCGACTCCTCGAGCAACTGGTCGATTCCAACGGTGAACGCGTCCGACGCGGGGCTCTCGGCGTAGTCGCCGATGGAGATGATGTAGCAAGGTCCGCCGCCGTTCTGGTAGAACGACTCGAGGCCGTAGTACAGGTAATGACGCCTCCCCGTACGCGCGGCGGTATCGCCCGCGCCGGTCCCGCCTGGGGTGATGGTGAACTGGCCCTCGAGCGACGGACCCATGCCGAAGTACTGATGGTACTCGGCCAGCGACGCGATCTTGCGCGGCGCGTTCAGCAGGGACCGCCCCTCGTACTCCGTCCGCTCGGTGTATCCGATGAACGCCGGCACCGCCGTGGCCACTTCGACCACAGAGCCCGGAAAGGCGTCTTTCTCGACGATGTAGACGCCCGGGGTAGTCCTTCTGGGCGACCGGCTCAAGCCTCGCTCCGTTTTGGAAGCTCTTTCCCCACCTCTTCTGCCGCGCGCAGCGTAAGCGCCGAGAACGTCAGCGTTCCGTTGCTGCATCCGCCGGACACCATGGTGGGCGCGCCCACCACGAAGAGGTTCTCGTGGTCGTGCGTCCGTCCCCAGGAGTCGACCACGCTCTCCCCTGGATCATCGCCCATGCGGCACCCTCCGCCGGGGTGGTCCTGGGCGTTGTCCACGCCCGAGCGCAGCACCTTTCCGCCCCCGGCTGCGGCCAGATCCGCGAAGACGCCGCGAATGCGCTCCTCCGTCGCGCAGCGCTGGTCGCGTGAAACGGGCGCGTCCTTGAATGAAAGTGTGGGCAGTGGATCGCCGAAGCGGTTCGTGCGCGCACGGTCCACGAGGATGCGGCTGTCCCGATCCGGGATGACGTCATAGTAGCCGCGGAGTCGGGTCGTGCCCGTCGCGGTGCGCGCCCTCCAATCGGCCATGACATCGTCGCCGAGTAGCGTGCGGCCGGCGTCGTCCTTCAGCCTCGGCCCGCGGGCGACGGTCGACTCCCACACGCGGAAGTCGTGGCGCATGAAGCCTTTGGGAAGTCCTGGGCCACCGGGGGCAGTGGGACGCTGGAAGTACTTGGAAATGAGCGAGTGGCTGTTGTACATCCCCGGAAGGAGCCGCATGGGCAACTCGACGAACGCGCTCACGTTCCGGTGCCCGGTCATGTACCGACCGACGAGCCCCGACGAGTTGGCGAGGCCATCCGCGTACTTGCCCTGCGCCGACAACAGCAACAGGTGCGGGCTCCATGTGTAGCCGGCCGCGAGCACGAAGGTCTTTGCCCGGTAGACGATGTCGGTGTCGGGGTCGTCGTAGCTGCGCGCGACGGCGGCGTGGATCCGGTCCGTCCCGGCTTCGAGTTCGAGCTGGCGCACGAGCGTGCGTTCGTGCATGCGGATGCGCCCGGCCGCCTTCAACCGCAAATACGTGAAGTCCGGCGTGTACTTCGCACCGGTCGGGCATACGTTGCAGGTATCGCAGCGTTGGCAGACGTTGCGCCCACGGTACGGTACGGAGTTCTTCGCCACCGGGTTGATCCACGTCGGAATGCCCGCCGCGGTGACCCATTCCTGGAGCCGCAGAAGCGTCCACGTCAGGGGGATGGCCGGCATGGGGTAGGGCGCGCTCCGGGGGTCGAGAGGGTCCGGGCCCTGCTCGCCGGACACACCGATCCGCTGCTCCGCCTCCAGGTAGTACGGCTCGAGCGCGTCGTAGTCGATCGGCCAGTCCACATGGATGCCGAACATCGAGCGGTGGCGGAAATCTTCCGGTGTAAAGCGCGGTGTCGTCCCGCCCCAGTGCAGCGCCTGCCCGCCGACCACCATCGAGCGCGACATGATCCCGAGCGCGACCTGGTCCTCGATATGGTCGTGGGGCCAGGGGTTTTCGCCGTAGTCGAGATAGCGTTGGCGGTGCTCGAAGCGCTCCTCGATCGGCGCCGAGTCCGAGCCGGCTTCGACGACGATCACGTCCACGTCGTGCAACTCCGTGAGCTTCTCGGCCATCATCGCGGCGGTGATCCCTCCGCCGATGA
>JBBSOM010000349.1:0-4331 GCA_038259715.1 Longimicrobiales bacterium | reverse complement strand
GTCTCGTGACCCTTGCCCGCCAGCACGACGGTGTCGCCCGGCCGGGCGATGGAGAGCGCGTGACGGATGGCGGCGCGTCGGTCCACCATCCGGGCGTACTCCACGCCCTGAAGACCTTCGGCCAGGTCGTCCAGGATCCGTTCCGGATCCTCGGTGCGCGGGTTGTCGGAGGTGAGCACGACGACATCGGCAAGCCGGCGCACGGCCTCGGCCATCGGGCGGCGCTTCTTCCGGTCACGGTCGCCACCGGCGCCGAACAGGACGATCAGGCGGCCCTCGGTGAGCGACTTCAACGCGCCGAGCGCGCCCGCCAGCGCGTCCGGCGTATGCGCGAAGTCGATGAGCACCGAAAAGGGGTCGGTGAGCACCGCCTCCAGGCGCCCCGGAACCTGGGGGGCGGTCGCGAGCCCGGCCGCGATGTCCCCGACGGTCATTCCGGCCGCGGCGGCAATGGCCGCGGCCGCCAGAGCGTTCTCGACGTTGTAGGCGCCGAGGAGCGGGAGCGTCACGGCAGCGCTCGCGCCGTCGACTTTGAGCGTGAAGCGCGAACCGACCGCACTCAGCTGCACGTCGAGGGCCCGCGCGTCGGCCTCCACGTCCACCGCGAAGGTGCGTACGCGGCGTCCGGCCAGCGCGAGCTCGTCCCACGCACGGTCGTCGCGGTTTACGATCAACGCGCCGTCGGGCACGACCAGGTCGGCCAGGCGGGCCTTTGCCCCGAAGTACGACTCCAGGTCCACATGGTAGTCCAGATGGTCCTGCGTCAGGTTGGTGAACACACCCATCCGGAAGCGAATGCCGTCCAGGCGATGCTGATCGAGCGCGTGGGACGAGGCCTCCATGACCACGGCGCGGATGCCCTCGTCGGCGAGCTCTGAGAGCCACACGGCCACCTGCACGGGTCCGGGCGTCGTCAATCCCTCCGTGCCGGGCCGCACCGCACCGCCCGCGCCGACCACGCCGAGGGTTCCGAGCGCCGCCACAGCGCCCTCCGCGCCCGGACGGGTGGCCAGCAGGTGGCGGGCCAGCAGGCTGGTGGTCGTCTTTCCGTTCGTTCCGGTCACGCCGATCACCGTCATCCGCTCCGACGGAGACCCCATCACGTGGTGCGCCACGATCGCCGCCGCGCGCCGTCCGTCGGACACGACGATCTGTGGGAGGTCGACGTGCACCGGGCGTTCGACCACGGCGGCCGACGCGCCCGACGCGGCAGCGGACGGCACGTAGTTGTGCGCGTCGACCGCGGTGCCGCGCCACGCCAGAAAGAGGTCACCCGGGCGCACCGAGCGGCTATCCTGACTCACGCCTCTTACGGCGACGTCCCCCGAGCCGCGCAAGCCCTGGAAGAGGCCGGCCGACCGGAGGACTTCGCCCACGGCGCTAAGGGTCGTGAGGTGCTCAGCCATCGGATCTTGCGCGGACCCGCAAACGCACGGTGTCGCCGGGCAGCACCCTGGCGCCCGCCTCGGGCGTGGTTCCGATGATGTCTCCCTGGTAGTCCTGTGAGACCCGGAGTCCGAGCGCGTGCAGGCGCCGCGCCGCGACTCTCAACGGGAGCCCGGAGACGTCGGGCAGCGACACGCCCGCGAACGCCGCGGCGGCGTTCGCCTCAGCGTCCGCGCCGCTGTCGGCGTCCGCAGCTCCGGTCGGGGGCACCGGGGGATCGATCGGCTGTGCCGCGAATGCCACCTGCGCCGGCACGGGCGGAGCGATTTCCTGGCGCGCGCTCCTGAGTAGCCGGGCGCGGTTCAGGGGCGTGCCGCGCGCCGCGAGCGCGGCTTCCATGGTGGCCCGCGTCACCGGGGCGGCCACGGCGCCTCCGTAGTACGTGCCTTTGGGGTTCTCCAACTTCACGAAGATCACGAGCTGCGGATCTTCGGCGGGAAAGAAACCCACGAAGGATGCCGCGTGGCCGCTGCCGTACCCCTTCTTCGCATCGTAGGAGCGCGCGGTGCCGCTTTTCCCGGCCACCTTGAACACACCGAGGCGGGCCTTCGTGCCGGTACCGTCCTCGACGACGTCGACCAACACCCGACTCACGGCGTGCGCGACATCCTCCGAGATCACCCGGCGCACCACCTGGGGCTCGCGATGCTCGATCACATCGCCATCCGCATCGCGCACTTCACGCACCAGACGAGGCTCCATGAGCAGACCGCCGTTGGCGAGCGCCCCGTACGCCATGGCCATCTGGAGCGGGGTGACCGAGATCTCGTAGCCGATCGCGAGCGAAGCACGCGACTGCTCCGTCCAACGGTCGGGGCGGCGCAGCAAGCCGCTCACCTCGCCGGGCAGGTCGATACCGGTCACGGCTCCGAAGCCGAAGTCGCGCAGATTCTCGTACTGGGCGCCCGGGGTCAGAGGCTGGGCGGCCTTGGCGATACCCACGTTCGACGAGACGCGCAGCGCGTCGGCTACCGTCATGCGCCCGGAGTGTCCGACATCGTGCAGGGTGCGGCCCGCCACCGTCCACGTGCCGTTGCCGATATCGACCGTGTCCGACAGCGAAACCAGGTCGCGCGCGAGGAGGCCGGAAACCGTGAACGGCTTGAGCGTCGAACCCGGCTCGTATGGCGAATTGATGGAACTGAGTCCCCCGGTACGGCCTCCGCGAAGGGAGACCATCGCGAGCACCTCGCCGGTTTTCGGATCCGTCACCAGCACGTCCCCGCCGTCGGCCTGGGAGCTCTCGACGGCCTCTTGCAAGGCCTGACGCGCGATTTCCTGCATATCGAGGTCGATCGTCAGTTCGACCTGGCCTCCGGACCGTGGCGTCTCCACCAGATAGGTCTCACCGGGGATCGGACGTCCGATGTTGTCCCGCGCCACCACTTCCCTGCCCGGGTGGCCGCGCAACACGTCGTCGAAGGCCTGCTCGATGCCCCCGGCCGCACTCCCGTCGAGGATCGCGCCGATCACGCCTCGGGCCAGGTCACCATGGGGGTGATAGCGCTCGAGCACACGCTCCAGATAAACACCCTGGATGCCGGCCAGCTGCTGGCGCACGGTGGGCGGATAGCTTCCCGGCGCGACCACCCAGCGCCGCTTCCGGGAAACCAGGTGCGCGGTCTCACGGGCGGAAAGGTCCAGCGTGGTGCGCAACAGATCACGGACCGAGTCCACCGAGCTGTCCTGCAACTCCCGCGGGGCGACGCTGACGCGGTACGTCTCGCGCGAAACCGCGAGGAGGGCCCCGTCCCGGTCGAGCACCGCACCGCGCGCTGCCGCGACTTCCTTATCCGTGCTGTGCTGAGCGTCGGCCAGTACCTGCCATTCCGCTCCCTCGAGCACCTGTACCTGGGCGGCGCGCACACACACGACCAGCGCGCTCACCGTCCATCCCATCAAGACGGCACGTCGCCGCCAAGCGGTGCGAGGAAGAGAACGCTCGGAACGATGCTTCACGGACTCACCTCGTCGGGTAGAATGACCAGCTCGGAGACGTTGGCGGTGTGCATACCGAGGCGATCACGCGCCTCGGGCACGACCCGTGGTCTGCTCTCGAGCACCTGGATGCGACGCTCCAGGTCGACCCGTTCGGACTCCGCCACCGAGGTCTGCGTGCGGACCTGATCCAGTTGCGCCAGCGCCTCCAGAGCTCGGCTTTGACGCCACGTCACGAGCGCCAGCGAACCCAGGAGCGTCACGACCGCGAGAGTCCACCGGACGAAAGGAAGCACCTCGTTCACGCCGCCCTCCTCCACGCCCGCAGACGCGCGCTCCGAGCTCGCGGATTCTCGTCGACTTCCTCGTCGCTCGGGCGCATCGGCTTGCGGGTCAGCGTCCGGCCGAGGGGCTTGCCCCGGCACGTGCAGATCGGCGACTCGGGCGGACACACGCACGCCCGGCTCCACTCGCGGAACGCGTTCTTGACCACCCGATCTTCCAGCGAGTGGTACGCGATCACCACCAACGTCCCGCCGTCCACCAGCGCGTCCCGTATGGCCGGAAGCGCCCGCTCGAGGGAGTCGAGCTCGGCATTCACCGCGATACGCACCGCCTGGAAGATCCGGGCCTTGTCCTGCGCGGTCGGAGACCGGCCCAGCGACACGCTGAGCGCCGCGACCAGGTCATCGCTCGTGCTGAGCGGCTCGGTCGCCCGGCGCTTGACGATCTCACGCGCCAGGCGACGAGCCCGCGGCTCCTCGCCCAGGGTCCGGAAGACGTCGGCCAATTGCACTTCGCTCGCCTCGGCGAGAAAACGCGCGGCATCCTCGTCCTGAGTCGAATCCATCCGCATGTCCAGCCTGACCCCTCGCCGAAACGCGAACCCTCGCGCGTCGGCATCGAGCTGATGGGAGCTGACGCCGAGGTCGAGAAGCGCGCCGTCC
>JBBSOM010000348.1:0-4335 GCA_038259715.1 Longimicrobiales bacterium | reverse complement strand
GGATCCTGGATACCGCGTTCCGTGAGTTATACGCACGTCTGTCCGACGTCTGGGGCGAGGTCGAGACTGAAACATGTAATTTCACCAAGCGTGCCGGGGAATCGGCGGATGAGCGTGTGGCCGCGAGTCGGAAAGCGGTCGCCAGCGTTCGCAATCGTCTGCGTACATTCCTGCAGCAACAGGCCATCGAGGTGGGCCGCGTCATGGGTCCGGAAGGTGCCGACCGCCTGGACGAGGCCCAGTACGTCATGGCGTCGCTCGCAGACGAAGTCTTCGTGAACCTCGAGTGGGAGGGCCGGGAGGCCTGGTCCCACGAGTTGCTCGAGGCTCATATGTTCGGCTCCCACCTGGCCGGCGAACGTGTCTTCGATAGAGCGGAATCCCTGCTTCGCGATCCGGACGACACGGACTGGGATCTGGCCTTCATCTACCTGTCGGCGATATCCCTGGGCTTTCTCGGGAAGTACCGGGGCGCCTCTGACGACGCTCCGCTGCAGAGCCTGCGTCGCCGGCTGCTCTCGTTCGTCACGAGGGGCCACAGCACGCTGGCGGATGACATCGAACCGCTCTTCCCACAGCCGGTCGAGCACACCCTGGCGTCCGCCGGGAACCTTCGGCTCCCTCCCGTGCGGCGGTGGGCGGCGATTCTGATCCTGCTCATCGCGGCGTACCTCGTGGTGTCCCATTTCGTCTGGGTCGATGCCTCCGCCGGTGTCCGTGAAGCGGCCGGGGCCATGGAGACGGCGGCGCACTCGGGCGGGATAAGCCGATGAGCGCCGCGCTGGCATTCCTCGCGGGCCACCGGACGGCGGTGCTCGTTGTGCTCGCCATCGCCACGCTGGTGGTGCTGGCCTACCTCGGTTTCCTGCTTCTGCGTGCGCGGTGGAAGCAGGACGACGGTGCGAAGGAGGGAGTCGAGGAAGAGGTGAAGATTCCGGCACCCATGGCCATGGTGACGCAAGTCGCGGAACTCGAGGTCACGTTCCCACGGGCGATGAAGGCGCTCCGCTCCGTGACCTCGGGAATGGGCTATCGCTACAAGACCCCCTGGTGCCTCATGCTGGGGCAGCCCGGGACCGGAAAGACCACTTTGCTCGGATCCCTGCCGCTGCCACGCCGGGTTCAGCGCGACAACGAGTTGGCCTCGGCGCATCCCGTGGGATGGCATTTCTTCGACGGCGGCATCGTTCTGGACGTGGCTGGGAACCTCACGCTCAAGCGTGATCTTTCCTCGGATGAGATCGGCTGGCGCAGGCTGCTCAGTTTGCTCAACCGGTACCGGTCCGAGCGTCCCGTCGACGGCGTCGTGCTAACGCTTTCCGCGGCCGACCTCCTGGCCTGGGAGCATAGACCCGTCGACGAGTTGCGTGCGATCGGGAAGGGGCTCTTCAGCGTCCTGAGGCAGGCACAGCACGAACTGGGCGTTCGCTTTCCCGTGTACGTCGTGCTCACGCATGCCGACAGACTACCGGGCTTCACGAGCTTCGTCTCCGCCATACCCAAGCGCTTTCACCAGGACATCTTCGGTTGGTCCACACCCTACGCGCTGGACGCGGCGTTCCGGAGCGAGTGGGTGAACGAGGCGCTGGACGACATTTCCGATCGGCTGCGGTCCCGCTCCACGGAGGCGTTGGCTTCGCGTGGTATGCTCGCCGATGCCGACGCGGTGTTCCGCTTCCCGGAAGTCATCGGGAAACTCGTGCCGGCCGCGCGAACCATCCTCAGCGGGATTTTCGAGGAGAGCGCGTATCACGAAGCATTTTTTCTGCGCGGGATCTACTTCACAGGCCAGAAAGAGCAAGCGTTGCCGACGGCCGTCCCGCCGGCCGAGGACGGGACGACCCGTCCTGTGGAACTGGACGTCTACGGGGCGGAGTCGGCGCTGTTCGGCGCGCGGATCTTCGCCAAGAAGATCTTTCAGGAACGGGGCCTGGCTCGGGGTTTCCGACGTGGAATCCTCAATCGAAACCGGAGTGTCCGGTGGCTCCAACTCGCGGTTGCCGCCCTCGTGATCATCGGCCTTCCGGGCATGTGGATCGGGCACACGCGACTCGAGGCGAAGGCCCGGCCGCTCGAAAGCCTGCTCGGCTCCGTGGAGCACAATCTGTTGATGATGTCCGCCGCCCGGGCACCGTTGAACGCAGCCGACTCGTTGGCGCTCACACAGAAGGGTGCGGAGAGCGTGGTCTTCTCCCTGCTCCAGCAGATGGTCAGCTTGAACGCTGGACCGTTCTGGTCGGTCTTTCTCCCGACCTCCTGGTTCAGCGACATCGACAAGCAGATCGCGCATAACCTGACCACGGGCTTCCAGGACGTCATTCTGCCCACGCTGCGCCGCGGCATCGTCGAGTGGACCGACACGCTGTCCGACAAGCAGTGGGCCGAGACCATCGGCGGGCGGGTGCGACTCGACAATGGTAGGGCCGTGGTGCGCTCGAGCCAGCGTTTTCAGGAATACGAGGCTTTGGTTCGTTACCTGAGCGAGATCCGCCAGTTCACCGAGAGCGCGGGACGCTTCAACCGGATCGCGCAGCGTGGAAGCTCCGACGTGAAGACCTTCTCGGACCTTTACGTCTGGTACTACGAGAAGCAGTTGCCGCAGGAGTTCTTCGACAACGACGCATTCTACAAAGAGGCCCTGTCCAGCGCGACCGTGACCCCGGTGTCGGCGTCGGAATGGCGGGGGTTGGAAGCCGTGACCGCGCAGGTCGCCACCCAATTGGCGGATCGCTTCTACGGTCGTCTGGCGGACGCCGTCGGGGGGCTCGAGCGGGGTTTCGCCGGGACCGCGGACCCCGACTTCACCGCCGCGGATCTGCGTGTCCTCTGGCAGAATGTCGGTCAGGTCCAGGACCTGCTGACGTCTTCGGACACTTCCTGGTTCGATGCGGACGCGCCGGTGCCACCCGCGCTCCGCGCGGAACTCGACTCCATCCCCCAGTCGAGCCTGTTCTCGAAGTCGGACTTCGTGACGCGCTTCACCGAGGGCTTCAGGGAGGTACGTCGCCACCATCTTGCGGACCTGTCGCGCAAGATCGAGCTGTTGTCGCGCGCGCTCCCCGCTGACACCGCGGGCCACCGTGTCGGGACGGGAACCCGCCTGGAGATCGCACCGCGGTTGACGGCGTTGCGCTCCGCTCTCGGCGAGCTGCTCGACCGAGGCTTCATGACGCCGACGCCTACCACCGGCGGTCAGGTCCGGCCGACCCTGGCGGGGCGGCCTACCTGGAATGTCGCGCCGCTCGACGAGGCCGTGGACTACTTCGCCGAGCTGCAGTCGTTCCGCGACGGTGACCTGAGCGACATCCCGCCCCAACTGAGGGGTCTCGTCCTCGGTGTGGCGGGGCGCTCGCTCGAGGAAAGGGTGCGCTGGTGCCTCGACCGCGCGATGACGTACGAGGTCGGTGTCGGACCGGAGGGCCGCCGAGGGCTGGAAGAAGACCTGAAGAAGCGCCTGACCAGCTTCGATGCCGCGGCCCGCCGTTTGGTCGGGATGTTGGAGATCGATGACAAGATGGGCGGTACCCCGGCCGGAGCGGCGGTCGCCGAGACGATCATCCTGGAGGGCTCGGACCTGCTCAACCAGGTGGACGAACTCCTGGACCGGGACGGGCTCTACCAGCCCGTGAACGGGAATCTCGCGGTCTGGCAGGGCAGTGGACCCGTGTCCCTGGTGGGATTCGGCGCGACCGATGCCGACGGTCTCGAAGCGTATCTCACGCGGCAGCGCGAGGATCTTCGAACGCTCGCGAATTATGCCGCGCCGACGCTCGGCTACTTTTCGCTTCAACCCGTGGCCGACCTCCTGCGCACGGATGGTCCCGACCTGGTCCCGAATACCGACGAGATGGTCCGGAAATGGCGGGGCATCATCCGTACCCTCGACGACTACGACAAGAAGACCCCGGGCAACTCGCTGGAGGTGCTCGAGCAGTTCATCCGTCAGGGCATGGCGGTCTCTTCGATCACCGCGTGCTCTACGGTGGCGTCGCCGGTACCGCCCGGCGCGCACGACTACTTCGAGAACGTGGCGCTCCGTCTGTCGCACCAACTTACCGATCGCTGCCGCCAACTCGCGCGCCAGGCTTTGCTGCAGGGCTACACCGAGATGTCGGGCTTCTTCAAGTCAAGGCTGGCCGGGCGCTTCCCCTTCGTGGACCTTGGCGCTCAGCCCGATGCGCCCGATGCCGACGTCCCGGCCGTGAGGGAGTTCCTCTCGATGTACGAGCGCGTGACGGCGCCCCTGAGTGGCGATCCCGCGAACGTGATCGACAGGCTGTTGGGAGGCGAGGTGCCCGGCGACTTCTTCCGTCAGGTCGGCGAGGTGCACGACTT
>JBBSOM010000347.1:0-4347 GCA_038259715.1 Longimicrobiales bacterium | reverse complement strand
CCGCCCCGTCCTATTTACCTACGCAGCCATCCTCCCGCATCCCCCGGAAGCAGGAGCCACCGCATGTCGCACCGTCTCCGCACCCGGATCCTCGGATCCTCCCTCGCCGCGCTGGCGCTCCTCTCAAGCGTGACTCCGGCCCCCGCGCAAACCGTTCCCGCCGACCAACTCGACGCCCTGCACTACCGCTATATCGGACCTCAGGGAAACCGGGTCTCGTCCGTGGCGGGCATCCCCGGAGATCCGTCGACGTACTACGTGGGCGCGGCCTCCGGGGGGATCTGGAAGACGGTCGACGCCGGCGTCACCTGGCGGCCACTCTTCGACGATGAGGACGTGGAAGCCATCGGCGCGCTGGCGGTGTCCCGTTCCGACCCGCAGATCGTCTGGGCGGGCACCGGCGAGCCGCACATGCGCTCGAACGTCAGTGTGGGCGACGGCGTCTACAAGTCGACGGACGGAGGCGCGCACTGGACGCACATGGGCCTGGACAAGACGGGGCGGATCAGCCGGGTCGTGATCCATCCGACCAACCCGGACATCGTCTACGTGGCGTCGCTCGGGCACAGCCACGGCCCCCAGCAGGAGCGCGGCATCTACCGCACGACGGACGGCGGTACGACGTGGACGCGCATCCTCTTCGCGGACGAGAACACGGGCGCTTCGGACCTGACGATGGACCCGAACAACCCGCGCATCCTCTTCGCCGGGATGTGGACGGTCGAGATGCACCACTGGGGCCGCATGAGCGGCGGGCCGGGCTCGGGCATCTACGCCTCCCGCGACGGCGGCGACACGTGGACGAAGCTGACGGAGCACGGGCTCCCCGACCCCCCCCTGGGCAAGACCACGTTGTGCATGACCCCGGTCGATTCACGCGTCGTGTATGCGATGATCGAGACGGGCGACGGCGTGCCGATCGACGGGAAGCCGAGCAGCTCGGGCGAGTTGTGGCGCTCCGAGGACGGGGGCCACGAGTGGGAGTTGCGCAGCTACAGTCGCGACCTGGCCGGTCGCACCGCCTACTACAACCAGTGCAGGGTCAGCACGAACGACCCGGACGAGGTCTACTTCCTTTCGGCCGCGTACTCGCGCACGCTCGACGGCGGCACCACGTATCAGGTCGAGACCGGCCCGCGCCGCCCGGGCGGTGACCACCACGACATGTGGATCGATCCGCTCGACTCCGATCGGCAGATCGTCGTGCACGACCAGGGCGTGTCGATCTCGACGAACCGCGGCGAGACGTGGCACCGCATCGCGCTCCCGATCGGCCAGATGTACCACGTGACCGTGGACAACGCCGTGCCGTACAACGTCATGGGCAACCGGCAGGATGGTCCGTCCGCTCGGGGCCCGAGCAACACGCGCTACGGCGGAACGGTTGGCGCGATCCCGCGCGGAGATTGGCGCGCGGTGGGCGGCGGCGAAAGCGGCTTTGCCACGCCGGACCCGACGGATCCGAACGTCGTGTGGTCGAGCGCCTCGGGCTCGGGCGCGCGCGGCGGCATCGTCGTGCGCTGGGACGCGCGCACCGGCCAATTCCGTAACGTCGAGGTGTGGCCGGAGAGCACGGGGGGCGTGCCCGCGAAGGACGTGAAGTACCGGTTCCAGTGGACGTTCCCGCTCCTGATCTCCCCCCACGACCACAACACGCTCTACGTGACGAGCCAGGTCGTGCATCGGACGACGAACGGCGGCCAGAGCTGGGACGTCATCAGCCCCGACCTGACCACCAACGACAAGAGCAAGCAGGGCATCAGCGGCGGGCTGTCGCCGGACAACATCGGCGTGGAGTATTGCTGTGTGATCTACGCCTTCGACGAGTCGCCCGCCCAGCAGGGCGTCTTCTACGCGGGGTCGAACGACGGCAAGGTGCACGTCAGCCAGGACGACGGCGCGCACTGGACCGACGTCACCGCGAACTTCCCCGAGTGGCCGAAGGACGGCGTGGTGCGCGGCATCGACGCCTCGAAGTGGGACGCGGGCAAGGCGTACCTCGTGGTGGAGGCCCACCTCGACGGCGACTTCAAACCGTACGCATACAAGACGACGGACTACGGGGCGCACTGGACCAAGATCACGGCAGGTCTGCCCGACCACATCCTGAGCTTCACGCGCGACATCGAGGAGGACCCGGTCAAGCCGGGCCTGCTCTACCTGGGCACCGAGAACCACATCTACGTGTCCTTCGACGACGGCGCGAATTGGCAGGCGCTCATCAACAACCTGCCGCCGGCACCGATGTACGGGCTCGTCGTTCAGGAGACCTTCCACGACCTTGCCATCGCCACGTACGGGCGTGGCTTCTGGATCCTGGACGACGTGACCCCGCTCGAACAGCTCACGCCCGAGGTACGGGCTGCCGCCGCGCACCTGTTCGAGCCGAGGGCGGCCTACCGCTTCCAGCAGGTCACGGACCCGTTCGACATGCCCGACGACTTGACGGCGGGGGACAATCCGCCCTACGGCGCGTCGCTCAACTACTGGCTCGGCTCCGCCAACGCGGGGCAGCCCCTGACCGTGAAGATCGCGGACGACTCGGGCGCGCTCGTGCGCACCCTGAAAGATACGAGCCAAGCCGGGCTGAACCGCGTGTGGTGGGACCTGAAAGGCGAAAACAGCACCCCCGTTCGTATGCGCACGAAGCCGATGTACGCCGACTGGGTCGACCTGGGCCCCGATCGGGTACGGGTGACTTCGGACGGGATGTCGATTCTGCAGCCGCCGGGCACGTACACGGTCACGCTAGAGGTGGGCGGCAAGACCTACACGCAGAGCCTCTCCGTCCTGAAGGACCCGAACTCCGAGGGTACGCTCGCGGACATCCAGGCACAGACGGCACTCCTGAGCAAGCTGCGCGATGAGCAAGACCGCACGGCCAATGCGATCAACCGCATCGAGTGGATCCGCCGTCAACTCGAGGATCTGGTGCCGGTGATCGAGAGCCAGGGAGGCGCCGACGACCTCGTGCAGAGCGCCCAAGCCCTCGAACAGCAGTTCATCGACGTCGAAGAAAACCTCACGCAACTCCGGACCACCGGATACGGTCAGGATGGCGTGCGCTACGCGTCCAAGCTGCTGGAGAAGCTCAACCACATCTCGGGCGAGGTGGGCACGGCCGACTTCCGGCCCACCGACCAGCAGGGAGAGGTCAACGAAGTGCTGGTGAAGATCCTGGTGGATACCGAGCAGTCGCTTGACGCGCTCCTGTCGGGTGGCCTGGCGAAGTTCAACCAGACGCTGCGGGACCGCGGCCTCAACCCGTTGATCAGCGACTCGGAGTAGCGGGGTGGCCGCGAGGTCCCGCGGCGGCATCGGCTTCTGGGGCGCCACGTCGATCGGCGTGGGCGGGATGGTGGGCGGCGGCATCTTCGCCGTGCTCGGACTGTCGGTGCAGCTCGCGAAGGGCGGCGCCCCGGTCGCCTTCGCCGTGGCCGGCGTCGTGGCGCTGCTCACGGCGCGGTCATACGCACGCCTGTCGGTGGCGCATCCCAGCCAGGGCGGCACCGTGTCGTTCCTGGACCGGGCCTTCGGGTCGGGAATGCTCACGGGGAGCGCCAACGTCCTGCTCTGGATCAGCTACATCGTCATGCTGTCGCTGTACGCGTACGCGTTCGGCGCATACGGTGCGGAGCTGATCCCGGGTGGCGCAACGCCTTTCTGGCGACACACGCTCACGAGTGGCGTCCTGGTCGGGATCACCGCGCTCAACCTCCTGAGCGCCAAGCTCATCGGTGAGGCCGAGGACCTCATCGTCGGCGTGAAGCTCACGATCCTCCTGCTCTTCATCGTCGTGGGGTTCTGGGGGGTCGACAGCACGCAGATCGCCCCGTCCGCATGGGCGCCGCCCCTCCAACTCGTGGCCGGCGGAATGATCATCTTTCTGGCATACGAGGGCTTCGAGTTGATCGCCAACGCCGCCGAGGATGTGTCCGACCCCGAGCGCACGCTCCCCAGGGCCTTCTACTCGTCGGTCGGCTTCGTGCTCGTGCTCTACGTGCTCGTGGCGATCGTGACGGTCGGAACGCTGCCGGTCGACAAGATCGTCGCCGCCCGGGACTACGCGCTGGCCGCGGCCGCACAGCCCTTACTGGGGGACGCTGGCCGGGTCCTCATCGCGATAGCTGCAGTGCTGTCGACGGCGTCCGCCATCAACGCGACGCTCTACGGCGCGGCCCGCCTGAGCTACATCATCGCCAAAGAGGGCGAACTGCCGAAGGTGCTCGAGAAGAACATCTGGAACCGACCGATCGAGGGCCTGTTCATCACGACGGCGGGCGCGCTCCTCATGGCCAACCTCGTCGACCTGTCGAACATGAGCACGATGGGCTCGGCGGGCTTCCT